>NZ_CAWPJH010000043.1:0-186614 GCF_963888445.1 Vibrio sp. B1-2 | reverse complement strand
AGGGTTGGTTCTATATAAGTCATTCTAATCATCCTTGTTATTGCTTAGATGATCAGATCATGAAACATAAAATTAGTTCAAAAAAATCCCCAAGCAGAGGCTTGGGGATTTGTGTATAAGAGACAGACCCTAGCCCTCCCCTTGAAGGGGAGGGAATGTAAGAGCAAACATTCGTTGAGATCTCCCCTTTCTAAGGGAGGGAAGGTTATATCACGCATCGAAAGAAGAGAAATATCAAGCCGTTACTTCGCTTCGAGGTGATCAATCATCAATTGCAGTGACTGATTGCCGCGAAACTCATTAATATCAAGCTTATATGCAAGACGCACCGTTTTCACCGACGCATCTGGCCAGCGTCTTAAATCGACATTAAAAGCAATACCATCGATCATAATGTTGGTTGGGTGGCCTTTGAACAGCGGTTCAAGCATCAGCTTCAAATGCTTTTCCCCCACCAGTTTTTGGTGCAGTAGTTTAAACTCACCATCAAAAAGAGGTTCAGGAAACGCCTGCCCCCACGGGCCACCGGAACGCAAGGTTTCAGCGGTGTGCATCGAGAACTCTTCAGGTGTTAACTCCCCGTCGGATAAAATCACGCCCTTGAGCGCGCTTTCATCTAACTCGCGACGTACAGCTTGATCAAACAGCTCAGCAAAACGCTCAAACTCTTTTTCGGCAATAGTTAAACCTGCCGCCATCGCGTGACCACCAAATTTGGCGATTAAACCGGGGTTTTGTGTATCAATGCGATCCAGCACATCGCGCATGTGTAACCCAGCAACAGAGCGGCATGACCCTTTGATACTGCCATCGCCACCATCGGCAAACGCAATCACAGGGCGATGGTATTTATCTTTAATACGTGAGGCCAAAATACCAATCACACCTTGGTGCCAATCGCGTTGAAACAGCACTAAACCGTGCGGCAATTCGCTATTTTCACTCAGTTGTAAGCGCTCACAAAAAGCCAGTGCCTCTTGCTTCATCCCCTCTTCAATCTCTTTACGAGTTTGATTAAGGCCATCCAGCTCACTGGCCATTCGACGCGCAGCGTGAATGTCATTGCACATTAGCAGCTCAACGCCAAATGACATATCATCCAAGCGCCCTGCCGCATTGATGCGTGGCCCTAACGCAAAGCCAAAATCCGAGGCAACTAAACGCCTCGCGTCACGTTTAGCCACTTCAATCAAAGCTTGAATACCGGGCCTTGCATGCCCGGCGCGAATGCGTTGCAAACCTTGATGCACTAAAATGCGATTGTTTTCATCGAGCGGCACAACATCAGCGACAGTACCCAGTGCGACTAAGTCAATTAGCTCCATCAACTTGGGTTCACTCATGCCTTGTCGAGTAAACCAGCCGTTTTTTCGCATATGCACGCACAGCGCCATCATCAAATAGAAAGCCACCCCTACGCCAGCTAATGCCTTCGAGGGAAACGGGCAGTTAGCCAAATTGGGATTCACCATCGCATCAACCTCTGGCAACTCGTGTCCCGGTAAATGGTGATCGGTCACCAAGACGGTCAGCCCTTGCTGCTTGGCATAACGCACCCCGTCGATAGAGGAGACGCCGTTATCGACCGTCATGATCATCTGCGCGCCAAGCTCAATCGCTTGATCGACCACTTCAGGGCTTAAGCCATAACCATCTTCAAAACGGTTAGGCACGAGATAGTCCACATTGTTCGATCCCAACATTCGCAACGCCAAAACAGATAAGGCGCAACTGGTTGCACCATCAGCATCAAAATCCCCGACGACTATGATGCGCTGCTGCTGCTCAATGGCGTGAAAAAGTAGCTGTACCGCTTGCTCTATACCACCTAATTGTTGGTAGGAATGCAGTGCTTTAGCGGCCTTGTCGAGTTGTTCAAGGTTCGTGATACCACGGTTGATATAGATACGTTTAAGCAGTGTTGGAATCGTGTCAGGAAGTTGCGAAAGATCGGGGGCTGGTCTTTGTTTTATCTCAATCATAAATCAGCGGGCTCAAGAACACTCAAGCCCGACTCCTAAAGTTATTGAATCTGCTGAAGGCGTTGCAACAATTGCTCTGGTGGTAAATAACCGCCAACCATTTCGCCATTCGGTAGGAAAATCGCAGGCGTGCCGTTGATGCCTAACTCACGCCCGAGCTGATAGTGCTTGGTAATCAACTGCTTAGCTTGTTGGATGTTCTGCCCTGCTTCTGGCAACTTATGATTGGTTTTGGCCTCATTCATCGCTGCCATTTTATCATCTGCATTCCAGATAGCGGCCATCTGATCAGCTACCTGCCCCGTAACGCCTTGACGCGGGTAAGCCATGTAGCGCACGGTGATCCCTAGGTCGTTATACCCTTTCATTTGACTATGCAAACGAGTGCAATAACCACAGGTAATATCAGTAAAAACAGTCACCACGTATTTTTCATTGGCGGCTTTGTATTCGATCATACTCGATTCAAACTGCGCGATCTTCGCCGCATTAACGGGCGCTTGGCGTTTGGCTAACACATCGACATAACCACCATTCTTATCTAATTCATACAAGGTTCCGGCGATAAAATGGCTCGCGTCAGGCGCAGAAAACAGCACGCCACCGGAAGTTTGCACTTCAATCACTCCCGGAATATCAGAGGCTTGAACACCCAGCACTTCCAATCCGAGTTTAGAAAAACGTTGTTCAAAAACCGTTTTATCAAGCGCAGCTGCTTGCACAGCCGTTGACGTCACTTGCTCTGTGGTTTCAGCGTTACACGCCACAGCAAAAAGTGGCAATGTAAGAAGAGTCAGTTGGCGTAATACGCTCATTAAATTCACCTTTTCAAGCCCTTGGATGGTGCTCGCTATGTAATTGTTTAAGTCGCTCAGTCGCAACATGAGTATAAATTTGCGTGGTCGATAAGTCACTATGACCGAGCAGCATTTGCACTACACGCAAATCGGCACCGTAATTGAGTAGATGCGTGGCAAAAGCATGCCTTAATACGTGTGGAGAGAGTTTTTCCACATCGATTTGTGCGATCACTGCGTAGTGTTTAATTCGGTGCCAAAAGGTTTGACGAGTCATCTGCCTTGCTCGTCGGCTAGGGAAAACCACATCCGACGTTTGTTCGCCCAGCAGAGTAGACCGCCCTTGTTCAAGAAAAGTTTCAATCCAATCAACGGCATTTTCACCCATCGGTACAAGACGCTCTTTGCCACCTTTACCAATCACTCTTACTACGCCTTGACGTAAACTGATATTTTCCATGGTCAGTGAAACCAATTCGGTCACCCGTAGCCCTGTTGCATACAAGAGTTCCAACATCGCTCTGTCGCGTAATTCTAGAGGATTATTGGTATCGGGAGCATTCAATAGATCTTCCACTTGCTGCTCGGATAAATCTTTAGGCAGACGCTGTGGCAATTTAGGGCTAATTAAGAGTGCGCTCGGATCATCGCCGCGGAGTTTCTCACGGTGCAGATATTGAAATAAACGACGAATCGCCGACAACATACGTGCCCGCGAGGTTTGCTTATAGTCTTGATCAGCGAGCCACGCTTGGTACTGCTGCAAACCAGTGACACTAATAAAATCGAGGCGATAATTATTGTGCTGCATCCATTGCAACAATTTCGTCAGATCATTGCGATACGATGAGAGCGTGTTTTCAGCTAAACCACGCTCCATCCACATCGCATCTAAAAACTGTTCCACAACCCCTTGATCAGGAGAAATATATTCAGACACATCAAACCTCTGTGGTGAAAATCGAGTTGCTCAGGTTATGTGAGCCACTGATTTAATACCATAAAAAAACATCATCGGCAGGATAATCGCTGCAAAGCGCGTCATTTTATGGTTAGAATTCACTATTCTTGATTTAAAACGAACACAAAATTATGAAGATCGGTCTTTTTTACGGCTCAACAACTTGTTATACCGAAATGGCAGCAGAGAAGATCCGTGCGCTCATCGGTGAGGATTTGGTGGATATTCACAATGTGAAAGAAACGCCACTCTCTTTGATGAGCAACTATGATCTTTTAATACTGGGTATCTCAACTTGGGACTTTGGCGAAATCCAAGAAGATTGGAGCGCAATATGGGATCAAATCGGTGGCGTGTCGCTAAAAGGCAAGTACGTCGCATTATTCGGCTTAGGCGATCAAGAAGGTTATGGCGAATGGTACCTCGATGCGATGGGGATGCTGCATGATGAGCTAAAACAAATTGGCGCTCAATTGATTGGCTACTGGCCCAACCAAGGCTACCATTTTGAAGCGTCAAAAGCCCTAACGAAAGATGGCCGCCACTTTGTTGGTCTCGCACTCGATGAAGATTCGCAATACGAGCAAAGCGACGAACGCATTCAATGCTGGGTTGAGCAAATTTTAGTGGAATATCACGATTCGATTTAATTCGTTGTTCGCTATTTGTTGTTAGCCATTTGCTGCCAACAAGGCTCGATAGCAACGCCAATCAAACACCAAACCGGGGTCAGTTTTGCGTAGTGGTGCAATGTATTGATGCCCGGTAATGCGTTGATTGGTGATGAGCGGATAACGCCGCTGCAATGCACACGTCAAAGTCGCTAAGGCTTGATATTGCGTAGGCGTATAAGCCGTCTCATCGCTCCCTTCCAATTCAATCCCTATCGAATAATCATTGCATTTTGCACGACCAGCGAAGCTTGACTGGCCCGCATGCCAAGCTCTGGCATTAAATGGCACAAATTGCACTACTTCTCCCTCTCGCCGAATGAGGCAGTGAGCCGAGACGCGCATCTGGTGGATGGTTTGAAAAAAAGGGTGTTGATTCGGGTCAAGCGTGCCAGTGAAAAACTGCTCAATATATGAGCCGCCGAACTGGCCCGGAGGCAAGCTGATATTATGTACCACCAGCAATGAAATATCTTGCACATCGCTTCGCTGATCATAAAACGGCGATGGCACTCGACGTGCGCTTTGATACCAACCCTTTTTATCGATCATCAGTTGACCCCTTACACTCAAACAAAAATGAACCTTAGCCAGAGGAAATGCGAGATTAGTGGCTGAATTTGAGTAAAACTCAGCGTATCATTCTCACTCTGTTCAACACCATATTAGATTTGCGATGAAAAATACACACAACAGCCAACAACGCCTTGATTATCTGAAACAGCAACTCCCATTGGAAATTACTCGTGCCGTTAGCGATGCACTCAGAGAAGATCTCGGTGGCAGCTTGGATGCGACTGCTGATATCACCGCAAACCTTATTCCAGCGGATGCGCGCAATACCGCGACTCTCATCACCCGGGAACATGGCGTATTTTGTGGCCAAGCATGGGCAGAGGAAGTCTTCAAACAACTTGGTGGTGAAGTGAAAATTGACTGGCATGTCCAAGATGGTGATCACGTTAAGCCAAACCAAATTTTGTGCACTCTCGAAGGTCCTGCTCGCGCGCTGCTGACTGGTGAACGCAATGCGATGAACTTCATTCAAACCTTGTCAGGTTGCGCCAGCATTACTGCTCAGTATGCCAAACAGCTAGAAGGCACCGAATGCCGACTACTTGATACACGCAAAACTATCCCTGGCCTGCGCAGCGCACTGAAATATGCTGTCGCGTGTGGCGGCGGCTTTAACCATCGTATTGGCGTGTTTGATGCTTATTTAATTAAAGAAAACCATATCATTGCTTGTGGCGGTATTACCCAAGCCATCAGCACCGCTAAACAGCTCAACCCCGATAAACCTGTCGAAGTCGAAACCGAAAGCTTGCAAGAGTTAGAAGAGGCGATTCAAGCGGGTGCTGACATCATTATGCTGGATAATTTTAGCATTGAGATGATGCGCGAAGCGGTAGCAATTAACGCAGGCCGCGCGGCTCTAGAAAATTCTGGTAACGTCACATTAGAAACCATTGGCGATTACGCGCGAACCGGTGTCGATTACATCTCAGTCGGCGCGCTGACTAAGCACATTAAAGCACTCGATCTCTCAATGCGCTTTCAGTAATTAATTACATCAATTAATGGAATAAAGATCAAAAATTTCAAATAGTTAAGGAAGCCGGACGAGCTTCCTTTTTTATTGCTTGCGTATCAAAAGCAAGACGGCATTTTTAAGTCAGTCGTATTTCAGTGATTGATATATGCAACTAAACAGGTAAAAAATCCAAATCGCTCGCGCACTGCTCTTTATCTCATTTCCACCAACCCACAAGCTTCTTATGCTCTGCCCATCCTTATGCGTTCAAACGGAGCAAATCAAATAATGAACACAAATAAGAAAACGAAACAAAGTGGTTTTACCTTAATTGAATTGATGATTGTAGTAGCTATCGTCGGTGTTCTAGCCGCAATTGCAGTTCCGCAATATCAAAAATATGTGGCAAAAAGTGAGGCTGCAGCAGCTTTAGCTTCAATTACGGGCCACAGAACAAACGTCGAAACATACGTGCTAACCCAAGGTAGCTTCCCTAGCACATCAGCAGCTCTTGCTATTCCAACATCCCCTCTTGGTATCATAACTTATGATAATGCCTCATCGGCAGCAGGGGACATTTTATTCACCTTCAATGCCACAGGTGTTAGCCCAGACATGGTAAGTAAAAAAGTTGCTGTGAAAAGAAATGCTAGTGGTGCATGGAGTTGCAGTACTGATGTGGCATTAGAGTTAAAACCAAAAGGTTGTAGCTAAGAAATACAAATGCTAACCAACCTACCTGCGATTCTGCGTCAGGCTCAGATATTGAGCCCGACGCAAGAACACGCAGTTATTGAACATATCAAAGCGTCTGGTGCGAGTGTGCCAGAAGCTTTGCTCGCTTTGGGTTTTTTCCATCCTCATGATCTGACTGAGCAGTTAAGTACCCTTTTCGGCCTACCGGACACCGACTTAACCCGCTACGACTACCCACAGCTCTGCCAACAGCTTGGTTTGCGTGATCTCATCACCCGTTACCAAGCACTGCCGATTGCCAATAATGGCCAAACCCTGACCATCGCGGTTTCCGACCCGACCCATTTACAAGTGGAAGATGATTTTCGCTTCGCGACAGGCTTACAAGTTGAACTGGTTTTAGCCGACTACAAAGCGCTGCAAGCAGCCATCCGGCGCTTGTATGGCCGAACAATTCAAGGATCCTCTCCTTCAGGGAAAGAGATCAGCCAAGATGAACTGGCGAACTTAGTTAAGCTGTCTGATGATGAGATTCAATCGATTGAAGACCTCAGCCAAGATGACGCCCCAGTCAGTCGCTTTATTAACCAAATTCTGCTTGATGCGGTGCGTAAAGGCGCATCCGATATCCATTTAGAACCGTACGAAGCGCTTTACCGAGTACGATTGCGCTGTGATGGTATTTTGGTGGAAACGCAGCGTCCCTCAAGTAACTTAAGTCGCCGGCTTGCCGCGCGGCTCAAGATTTTATCCAAACTCGATATTGCCGAGCGGCGCTTACCACAAGATGGACGAATTAAACTGCGGTTGAATCAAGACACCGCCATCGATATGCGCGTTTCCAGCCTCCCCACTTTATGGGGTGAAAAAATCGTGCTACGTCTACTCGATAGCAGCGCTGCTAACTTAGATATCGACAAATTGGGTTATAACGACCAGCAAAAACAGCTCTACTTAGCTGCGCTGAAAAAACCACAAGGGATGATTTTAATGACGGGCCCGACGGGCAGCGGAAAAACCGTCTCGCTCTATACGGGGCTACGCATTTTAAATACTGCTGAAGTGAACATTTCCACCGCTGAAGATCCGGTTGAAATTAACTTATCCGGCATCAACCAAGTTCAAGTGCAGCCAAAAATTGGCTTTGGCTTTGCGCAAGCATTACGCTCCTTCTTACGGCAAGATCCCGACATTGTGATGGTTGGCGAAATCCGCGATTTAGAAACTGCCGAAATTGCCGTAAAAGCAGCACAAACCGGGCATTTAGTCCTTTCTACCTTGCATACTAACTCCGCCGCCGAAACGGTGATTCGCTTAAGTAATATGGGAATTGAAGCGTTTAACTTAGCCTCTTCACTCAGTTTAATTATTGCCCAGCGTTTAGCTCGTCGCCTTTGTCGGCACTGCAAAATTGCCGTCGTGCCCTCAATGCAGTTGCAGCAACATTTTCAACTGCTAGCGACAGAAACCATTTATGAAGCAAACCCGCATGGTTGCAACGAATGCACAGGGGGCTATTCAGGTCGAGTCGGCATTTATGAAGTGATGGCGTTTAACCCACAGCTGGCCGAAGCGATTATGCAAAAAGCAAGCATTCATCAAATAGAGCAGATCGCGAAAGCCAACGGAATGCAGACACTACAAGAATCTGGCATTGAAAAGCTCAAAAACGGCGTAACCAGCTTCAAAGAGCTGCAACGCGTGCTCTATTTCTAACGCTTTGATCCCTCTTAGCTAGCCATTGAGTGACTCTATTGTATGAACACAAAAATCAAATCAGAACTCAAAAATTATCGTTGGAAAGGCATCAATAGTTCGGGCAAAAAAGTATCTGGCCAAACTCTCGCTTTAACCGAACTGGAAGTGCGTGACAAACTTAAAGAACAGCACATTCAGATCAAAAAAATCAAAAAAGGGGGCGTCTCTTTTATCACCCGCTTGACTCATCGCGTGAAGGCCAGAGACATCACCATTCTGACACGCCAATTGGCGACCATGCTGACCACGGGCGTGCCCATCGTGCAAGCCTTAAAACTGGTCGGAGATAACCATCGCAAAGCCGAAATGAAATCCATTTTGTCGCAAGTCACCAAAGGGGTTGAAGCCGGAACGCCAATTTCCAAAGCGATGCGTACCGCCAGCATTCATTTCGATACCTTGTATGTTGATCTCATTCACACAGGCGAACAGTCAGGTAACTTAGCTGAAGTGTTTGAGCGGCTAGCGACTTATCGAGAAAAAAGTGAACAACTGCGCGCTAAAGTCATTAAAGCGCTCATCTACCCAACCATGGTGGTGTTGGTCGCGTTAGGTGTTTCTTACTTAATGCTTACTATGGTGATCCCTGAGTTTGAAAGCATGTTCAAAGGATTCGGAGCCGAATTACCTTGGTTTACACAGCAAGTATTGAAACTCTCTCATTGGGTGCAAAATTACAGTTTGTGGGTACTCATCATCATAATCCTCACCACAATTGCCGTGAAAGCAGTACGGCAAAAATCTTTTTTAATACGCTTAAAAACCAGCCGATTAGGATTAAAGTTTCCCATTCTTGGCGGGGTAATAGGCAAAGCCTCTATTGCTAAATTCAGTCGCACACTCGCCACCAGTTTTAGTGCAGGCATTCCGATTTTAGCCAGCTTAAAAACCACCGCTAAAACCGCTGGCAATGTCCATTTTGAGACGGCGATTAATGAGGTCTATCGTGATACGGCAGCCGGTATGCCAATGTATATTGCGATGCGTAATACCGAAGCCTTTCCTGAAATGGTGCTGCAAATGGTGATGATTGGTGAAGAATCAGGCCGATTGGATGACATGCTCAATAAAGTCGCCACCATTTACGAATTTGAAGTCGATAATACCGTCGATAACTTAGGCAAAATTCTCGAACCATTGATCATTGTCTTTTTGGGTACGGTGGTCGGTGGTTTGGTGGTGGCGATGTACTTGCCCATCTTTAACTTAATGAGTGTATTAGGATAGTATTAGCACTGCTAATCTTTTACTTATCGAGTCTGTGCATGGAAGTTTTTATTTATTACCCTTGGCTCTTTCCACTGTTTGCAGCGTTGTTTGGCTTAATCGTGGGGAGTTTTCTCAATGTGGTCATTTATCGTCTACCCAAAATCATGGAGCGAGAATGGCGACAAGAGTGCGCTGACTGCTTTCCCGAATATCATATTACGCCGCCAGAAGGGCAACTCACGCTCAGTGTCCCCCGTTCTAGCTGCCCACACTGTGATACGCCAATCCGTATTATTGACAATATTCCGCTACTCAGTTGGCTCTTTTTAAAAGGGAAATGTTCCCGCTGCCAAGGCCCGATCAGTGCACGCTATCCTTTGATTGAACTGCTCACCGCCACTATGAGCTTTGTCGTGGCTAGCCACTTCGGTTTTAGTTATTTTTCACTAGCGCTATTGTTTTTCACTTTTGTGCTCATCGCGGCGACGTTTATCGATTTCGATACCATGCTGTTACCCGACAAGCTGACACTGCCACTGCTGTGGGCGGGCCTCAGCTTATCATTGATGCACATTAGCCCAGTCAGTTTGCAAGATGCGGTGATCGGCGCCATTGCTGGCTATCTGAGCTTATGGACGGTCTATTGGCTGTTTAAACTCGTCACAGGCAAAGAAGGAATGGGTTATGGCGATTTCAAACTTCTGGCTGCTCTCGGCGCTTGGTTGGGCTGGCAATATCTGCCCATCATCATCCTCATGTCATCTGTGGTTGGCATTGTCTTTGGCCTAATTCAATTGCGCTTGCAAAAAAAAGGGATCGACAAAGCCTTTCCTTTTGGCCCCTATCTCGCCATTGCTGGCTGGCTAACCTTGTTGTGGGGTAACGATATTATGAGTTGGTATTTAGGTTCAATTATGGGGTTATCGTCATGGGGTTAGTGGTGGGTTTAACAGGCGGGATTGCCAGCGGAAAAAGCACCGTTGCTCATTTATTTCAGCAGCATTTCTCGATTGATGTCGTGGATGCTGACATCATCGCTCGAGAAGTCGTCGAACCCGGTAGTGAAGGATTAACGGCGATTTGCGCGCACTTTGGCCTCACCATATTAAAGCCCGATGGACAATTAGATCGCACCGCGTTAAGAGAAAAGATCTTTGCTGATGAGCAAGAAAAGGCTTGGCTTAATCAGCTTCTTCACCCAATGATCCGTGCAAAAATGATTGCTGATTTAGCAAAAACCACCTCACCTTATGCTTTATTGGTTGTGCCATTATTGATAGAAAATAACCTACAAACCTTAGTCGATCGCATCTTAGTGGTTGATGTTGATCTAAAAACCCAAATCGCTCGCACTATGGCAAGAGACAAGGTATCAGAGCAACAAGTCCGTTCGATCTTAGCCGCTCAAGCGAGCCGTGAGCAAAGATTGCAATACGCTGACGATGTGATTAAAAATAGCGCAGAAAACCAAAAACTTTTGCCTCAAATCACAGAATTACACAAAAAGTATCTAGCCATATGCAGCCTAAGTCTGTAAGAATAACCCAGACCGGACCTAAGGCTAGCTAGATGACCACGCATAAGTTTGAACACCCACTGAACGAAAAAACTCGTATCTATTTAAGAGTCGAAGCGCTGCTTAACCAGTTGATGCATTCCGCTCAGTTTCGTGACGGTATTCAACACCAACTCTTCTTTCGTTCATTGTTTGATTTACTCGAAATCTTCGAACAGATCCAACTCAAAAGCGAGTTGGCTAAAGATATTGAAAAACAGCGTTTGAACTACCGTAGCTGGCTCAATGTGGATGGTGTTGATCAAGAAATGTTGCTATCGCTCCTTGAAGAGATCGACGAGGTGCATCGTAATTTAATGAGCGCTGAACGCTTTGGTCAATCACTCAAAGAAGATCGTTTCTTAAGCACGATTCGCCAACGTTTTAATTTACCGGGCGGGTCGTGCTGTTTTGACCTGCCAGCCCTGCACTACTGGCTACACATTCCGATAGAAAAGAAGACCCAAGATGCGCACCAATGGATGGAAACGCTGCGACCGTTATCAGATGCGTTGCAACTTTGGCTGAAGTTAACCCGCGAAACGGGCCATTTTAAAGCACGCCTAGCACGATTAGGTTTTTATCAAAGCGATGCAGAAGACGCCAATATCTTGCGCTTGTCGATCCCACTTGAGTATGGGGTATACCCCATGATCTCAGGCCATAAAAATCGCTTCGCGATTAAGTTTATCGAATTTCAATCAGGCCAAGCAACAGGGCGCGATATCGAGTTTGATCTCGCCGTCTGCTGTTAATCAATTCCGCTTCAATTCCCGACTGACTCTTACTTTCCATTGCGTTAGGTAATACACTTACGCCTATCCATCGTTACTTGAAGTCCGTTATGTCAAAGAAAATTACCATTGTAAAATGCCCGCAGTGCAAAGCCGATGTCGAATGGGGAGAACAGAGCCCTTATCGTCCTTTTTGTTCCAAACAGTGTCAGATGATCGATTTTGGCGAGTGGGCCGATGAGGAAAAAAGTATTCCCGGTGCACCGGATATGTCAGACAGTGATGGTTGGTCAGAAGATCAATATTAGCGCACATATAAAACACATATAAAAACAGGGGTCGATTACTCGACCCCTGTTTATTACTATGAGAACGCTAGTTTATAGCATTACTTCTTAGCAAGTTTCTCTTTGATACGAGCTGACTTACCAGAACGCTCACGTAGGTAGTACAGTTTGGCACGACGTACTGCACCGCGGCGTTTAACTTCAATGCTATCAACCACTGGAGAGTGAGTTTGGAACGTACGCTCAACACCTTCACCGTTAGAGATCTTACGAACAGTGAATGCAGAGTGTAGGCCACGGTTACGGATTGCGATTACAACGCCTTCAAAAGCCTGTAGACGCTCACGATCACCTTCTTTTACCTTAACTTGAACAACAACAGTGTCACCTGGTGCGAATTTAGGTAGGCCTTGTTTCATTTGCTCTTCTTCAAGAGCCTTGATGATGTTACTCATTTTAAAAATTCCTAGAATAAACTGATACTAAATTAAATAGGTTACTGATGTATTTGAGTTTCTTTAATGAACTCAACCAGTAATAGTTCCTGTTCGTCAGTCAGAGCTAGGTTTTCCAGGAGCTCTGGCCTTCTATGCCAAGTTCGGCCCAACGACTGTTTCAGCCGCCAGCGACGAATATCCTCGTGATTACCGGATTTCAGTACCGCAGGTACTTCTTTTCCATCTAACACTTCAGGACGCGTATAGTGCGGGCAATCTAGCAAGCCATTTGCAAAAGAATCCTCTTCTGCTGATGCGAAATCTCCTAATACTCCCGGAACAAACCGAGAGACAGAATCAATCAACGTCATGGCTGGCAGTTCGCCGCCTGTCATCACAAAATCACCAATCGACCATTCTTCGTCAACTTCTGATTGGATGATACGCTCATCTACCCCTTCATAGCGTCCGCAAATAAGAACTAGGTTCTCATTTGTCGCCAGCTCTTCGACTCCTTTTTGGTCGAGTTTTCGACCTTGAGGAGAAAGGTAAATGACTTTCGTCTTTCCCGGTGCGGCTTGTTTTGCTGCATGAATGGCATCGCGCAAAGGCTGTACCATCATGAGCATTCCAGGACCACCACCGTAAGGTCTGTCATCGACGGTGCGATGTTTGTCATGAGTGAAATCTCGAGGATTCCAAGCTTCAATAGACAGCAAACCTTTTTTAACCGCTTGACCTGTTACTCCAAAATCAGTAACAGAACGGAACATTTCAGGAAATAGGCTTATAACGCCAACCCACATGTGTTCTCTCGCTCTGAAATTTTAGAGTTAGAATGCCGGATCCCAGTCAACTTCGATCCGTCGAGCTTCGCGATCAACATTCTTGATCACTTGCTCTTCAAGGTACGGTACCAACCGTTCCTTTTGGCCAAAAGCATCTTTCAAATTCGCTTTCACAACCAGAACATCGTTGGAGCCAGTTTCTAATAGGTCAGTGACCTCACCAAGGTTATACCCCTTAGTGGTAATAACTTGCATACCGAACAATTCACGCCAGTAGAATTCATCTGCTGACAATTCTGGTAATGATGCGGGATCAATAGCAATTTCAAAGTTGGTGAGTAGATGTGCGTCTTCTCGAACATCTAAACCTTCAAGTTTTACCACCATACTCTTGCCATGGCGCTTCCAACTCTCTACTTTGTACTCGATCCACTGGCCTTTTTGGTTAATAAACCAAGGGCTGTAATCAAAAATACTTTCAGCTTCGTCTGTGTAGGAAAAAACTTTGAGCCAGCCACGAATGCCATAGGTAGCACCAAACTTGCCCATAACAATCTTTTCGTTTTCTTTGCTCATTGTTTCTTTACCTTTCATCGACATAAGCTAATGTTCTTCTATAAAAGTAAGAATTAAGCCGCTTTTTGAGCGTCTTTTACTAGCTTAGCTACGCGATCAGATAGAGATGCGCCTTGACCAATCCAATGGTTAACGCGATCTAGATCAACACGTAGGCCTTCTTCTTGGCCAGTAGCCGTAGGATTAAAGAAACCTACTTTCTCGATGAAACGGCCAGTGACTGCGTTACGGCTATCCGCAACTACGATTTGATAAAATGGACGCTTTTTAGCGCCGTGACGTGCCAAACGAATGGTTACCATGTCGTCCTCTTTGCTTTCTCAATAATAAAATTAACCCCAAAAACCATTTACGAAAAACAGTCTGGGGTCTCGTGCCAAAATAAAGCCTCGGAATTTTACTCTTATTCCGAGGCTTTGCAAGGGGTTTAGCTATTTTTTCACCAGCAGAAGCATTATGCTTTTGCAGTGATGAGCATCACGCTTTAGTAAATTTTAAGCATCGCAATGAGTTAGGTTAACGACCAAAGAAACCGCCGCCGCCCATACCACCCATTCCGCCCATCATGCCTTGCATATTACGCATCATGCCTTTCATGCCACCTTTCTGCATTTTTTTCATCATTTTCTGCATTTGGGTGAACTGTTTCAGTAAGCGGTTAACATCTTGTACTTGGGTGCCAGAACCCGTCGCGATACGTTTTTTACGTGAACCTTTTATCATGTCTGGGTGCTGGCGCTCGTGCATGGTCATCGAACAGATGATCGCTTCCATCTGCTTGAACATCTTATCATCGACCTTGTCTTTCACGTTGGCTGGTAGGTTTGCCATGCCGGGCAGTTTATCGAGCATGCCCATCATGCCGCCCATATTCTGCATTTGCCCGAGCTGTTCGCGGAAATCTTCTAAATCAAATCCTTTCTTTTCCTTGAATTTTTTAGCTAGGCGTTCCGCTTGCTCGTGATCAACATTACGTTGTAGATCTTCAATTAATGAGAGAACATCGCCCATTCCCAATATGCGTGATGCAATACGATCAGGATGGAAAGGCTCGAGCGCGTCAGTTTTTTCACCGACCCCCAAGAATTTAATCGGTTTACCGGTGATATGACGAACGGAAAGTGCGGCACCACCTCGAGCATCACCATCAACTTTGGTTAAGATAACCCCCGTTAACGGCAGCGCATCACCAAAGGCTTTTGCGGTGTTCGCGGCATCTTGCCCCGTCATGGCATCCACAACGAACAATGTTTCAATCGGATTAATCGCCGCATGCAGATCTTGGATCTCTGCCATCATCAGTTCATCAATAGCAAGACGGCCTGCAGTGTCGACAATCAGCACATCGAAGAATTTCTTCTTCGCATGGTCAATAGCCGCATTGGCGATATCAATCGGTTTTTGGTCGGCTGAAGAAGGAAAAAATTCAACGTCCAGATCGTTAGCTAGCGTTTCAAGCTGTTTTATGGCCGCTGGGCGATAAACGTCAGCCGAAACCACCAGTACTTTCTTTTTATCGCGTTCTTTAAGCAGTTTAGCAAGCTTACCAACACTGGTCGTTTTACCCGCTCCTTGTAAACCCGCCATTAAAATCACTGCTGGCGGCTGGGCTGCAAGGTTAAGCGCTTCGTTTGATTCGCCCATTACCGCTTCAAGCTGCGCTTGAACAATCTTGATGAACTCTTGTCCCGGTGTCAGCGATTTAGACACCTCAACACCCACTGCGCCCTCTTTAACACGCGCGACAAAATCACGCACTACAGGCAGTGCAACGTCCGCTTCAAGCAGCGCCATGCGCACTTCGCGTAGGGTTTCTTTAATATTGTCTTCGGTGAGACGGCCTTTGCCGCTGATATTTTTCAGCGTCTTGGATAGTCGATCCGTTAAATTTTCAAACATCGTTGTCTCTTCGCTAGTTCGGCGATTAATTGGGGTCAGTATACCTTAGCCAATCTAATAGTCATACCCATTGACGCTTCGCGATAAGCGACTTAAACCCGTAAACGTAACATTGGGTCCCCAAAACAGGGGGGTCAAAAAGAGTTATCTCTGCGATTTATCGAATAAAAGCCTTCACCCTGTTAATTATTTGCACCATGACCTCAACTAAGGTGGGTATATGTCAAATCAATCGGTATCCAACGTAGCTCATTATCGTGATGCAAGGTATAATTCGCCAATTCAGCCACCATTTTGTAAGAAGTATGGAAAACTTAATCGCAATAGTCGCCACTATTTTGTATTTTTTATCCATAGCGACCATTATTCCAGGCTTAGTTAATCAAACTGGGATTCGTGCGCAGACAGTATTGTTCAGTTCAGCACTGGCGCTGGCTTTTCATGCGTGGTTACTGAGTGATTTAATCTTCAACGCTAATGGGCAAAACCTCAGCATGCTCAATGTGGCATCATTGATAAGCTTTATCATCTCACTGGTGATGAGCATTGCGATGTTAAAAACGCGATTGTGGTTTCTGTTGCCGGTGGTGTATAGCTTCGCCGCGATCAACGTCAGCGCCGCCTCATTTCTTCCCAGCATGTTCATGACTCACTTAGAAAACAATCCGCCACTGTTGTTGCATATTTCTCTAGCACTATTTTCGTATTCAACCCTTTCGATTGGAGCACTCTACGCTTTGCAATTGGCTTGGCTGGACTACAAGCTAAAGAAAAAGAAGATGCTAACCATCAACCCCAATTTGCCACCACTACTGATGGTAGAAAGACAACTGTTTAAAATCATCTTGATAGGTAACGTATTACTTACTGGTACCTTGATTACTGGTTTTGATTTTGTCGGTGATATGTTTGCTCAAGGCAAAGCGCATAAAGGCATTTTGTCTTTCATTGCTTGGGTTGTCTATTCTGTATTGTTGTGGGGACATTACCGAAAAGGTTGGCGCGGTAGAAAAGTGACTTGGTTTGCTGTCGCTGGTGCAACATTACTCACACTGGCCTACTTTGGTAGCCGTTTTGTAAAAGAAATCATTTTGGGCTAACTCAACACGTTTGATAGCGTATTGACACATTCATTTAATTAGATCATTACTTAATCACACTATTTATAAGGAAACACCACGTTTTGGACGACATTTCAACGGGTATATTGTTTGCACTACTCGCGGGTCTCATCGTAATTTCGGCTTATTTTTCAGGTTCAGAAACCGGCATGATGTCTTTGAACCGCTACCGCTTAAAGCACTTGGCCAATACCGGCCACAAAGGTGCAAAGCGTGTCGAAAAACTGCTTGATCGTCCAGATCGCCTCATTGGTTTGATACTCATTGGCAACAACCTAGTCAATATTTTAGCTTCTGCAATTGCCACTATTATTGGTATGCGCCTTTATGGGGATCTAGGAGTGGCCATTGCCACTGGTGCGCTGACGTTGGTCGTTCTGGTTTTTGCTGAAGTGACGCCAAAAACATTAGCAGCGCTTTACCCTGAACGCGTCTCTTACGCCAGCAGCATCTTACTGACCTTCTTAATGAAGATATTGTCACCATTGGTGATGTTCATTAACTTCATCACCAATGGTTTTATCCGCTTACTAGGCCTTAAGGCCAAGCATGGAGCGGAGGATCATCTAAGCTCTGAAGAGTTGAGAACCGTCGTCAACGAAGCGGGTGGCCTTATTCCTCGTCGCCACCAAGATATGCTGCTTTCCATTCTCGATCTCGAACATGTTACGGTGAACGACATCATGATCCCACGTAACGAAATTACTGGTATCAATATTAACGATGATTGGAAATCTATCGTGCGTCAGTTAACTCACTCGCCACACGGACGCGTGGTGCTTTACCGAGACAAAATTGATGAAGCGGTTGGCATATTACGCCTTCGTGATGCTTCTCGTTTGATGTTGGAAAAAAAAGAGTTCAATAAAGAGATGATTTTACGTGCCGCTGATGAAGTCTACTTCATCCCGGAAGGCACACCGCTCAACGTACAATTACTTAAATTCCAACGCAACAAAGAGCGGATTGGCCTGATCGTTGATGAATACGGTGATATCAATGGCTTGATCACTGTTGAAGATATTCTCGAAGAGATTGTGGGGGAATTCACAACCTCGATGGCACCAAGCTTAGCCGATGAAATTACACCACAAAGTGATGGCAGCTTCTTGATTGATGGCAGCGCAAATATCCGTGACATTAACAAAGGGCTGAAGTGGAAACTGCCAACAACGGGCCCAAGAACCTTAAACGGTTTACTTTTGGAGCACCTTGAAGATATTCCAAGTAGCCATTTAAGTGTCAAAGTTTCTGGCCATGCGATGGAGATTGTGGATGTAGAAGAAAACCGCATTAAGCAGGTTAAAGTCTTTCCACGCAAAGCCAAAAAGCATTAATCGCCAGTCACTGCATAAAAGAAAGAAAAAAAGCTTGGTCACTGCCAAGCTTTTTGTTTTTAAAGGGCCAGATCTGGCGACCTTTAATCCACTTTCAGCTCTTTGAGCATCGACTCAGGTAAAGCAAGCTCATCATTTTTATTCACCGCAATACCTGCTGTGATAATCGCTTGAGCAATCTCTTTAGCTTCTGTTAACGAGTGCATTGAGGCTGTACCACATTGGTATTCGTTTAGTTCAGGGATCTGATCTTGGCTCTCTACTTTTAGCACATCATGCATCGCCGCTAACCACGCTTGCGCCACTTGCGCTTCTGTTGGCGCGCCAATCAAACTCATGTAAAAACCTGTGCGGCAGCCCATAGGTGAGATGTCGATGATTTCTACATCATGACCATTTAAGTGCGCGCGCATAAAGCCAGCATATAAATGTTCTAAAGTGTGGATCCCTTTTTCTGAAAGAATATCTTTGTTTGGAGCAGTAAAACGGAGATCAAATACGGTGATTGTATCCCCTTTAGGCGTCTGCATATTTTTTGCCACACGTACCGCAGGCGCATGCATACGAGTGTGATCTACAGTAAAACTGTCGAGTAATGGCATTGCTTTCTCCTTATTTGGCAAAGAGCGATGCTCTGCCTATCAATGTTAGATTATGATCGAGAGATCATTTTAGGTACGAAAAATAGCTTTCAAGAAATTCTTCAAAACTTTGAGTATCGTGTTGTTCTATCTGTTGCTGAGCGGCTCGAGAACGCAGCACTTCCTCTTCCATCACAGACTCAGAATAAGTTTGATAGTGATGTGCCAGGTTGGCTTGTCGGTATTCGGCTCCTAATGCACAACCTACCTTACCGAGCCCGCCAAACTGTTTAGTCTGTTCAAGTAGTTGAGCGGAAAAGGTTAATTCTGGATTATCAATCCACGAGCTTAGTTTCTCGCATACGGCTTGGTATGCGTTGCCACCACAAGCGCTATCCATTACTTGCGCTATTTTGCGTAAGTCATCGAATACATTATGCGCCCACGCTTGCAGCGTCAGTTTCTCACCGCGACAGCCAATTTGTAACTCTAAACCCGGTTTACGACCTTCTAAAATCACTTTGTTCCAGTTATCTCGCCAACATGCCAGCTCACAATTGTCCATCGGATCTGAATCTGAAAGAGCTGTCCAAGTGAGGAACAGATCGAGAAAACGCACTTGATCTTCAGTAATACCAATCGGGCTAAACGGGTTTACGTCTAACGAACGCACTTCGATGTATTCGACTCCGCCTCTCTCTAACGCTTGTGACGGTTTTTCATCATTTTTGGCCACACGCTTAGGACGGATCGGTGCATAGAGTTCGTTTTCTATCTGCAAAACATTGCTGTTGAGCTGACGATGTTCACCATCGACATATACGCCTAGTTCTGCAAACTCTTTTGATGGAGTGCGGATCGCCTGATTCAACCCTTCTAGATATTGATCCAAGCTATTAAAACCAATTTGCAAGCCACTTTGCGCGCTATTGGTATAACCTAAATCACTGAGACGCAACGAGGTAGCATGAGGCAAATAAAGCGTTTTACCAATATTTTCAAATGGCAGATGGCTTTCACGTCCGCGCACAAACGATGAACATAACGCAGGTGATGCGCCAAAGAAATAGGGAATAAGCCAGCCAAAACGGTAGTAATTACGAATCACACCAAAATAGGCTTCCGATTTTGTCTCAGTACGCTGGGATTCAGTTTGCTCGCCATGCAAGGCATCCCAAAATGATTCTGGAAATGAAAAATTGAAATGTACGCCAGAAATGATCTGCATTAAGCTGCCGTAACGACGCTTTAAGCCTTCTCGATAAAGGGTTTTCATTTTACCCGTATTCGATGAACCATATTGCGCCAGTTCGATATCATCTTCGCTGCCAACATAACAAGGCATAGAAAGCGGCCACATCTTTTCGTCACCCAATTTGGTTTGAGCAAAATGGTGAATATCCGCCAGTTGTGAGAGTAAAGTCGGCACGTCATGAGAGACTGGTGTAATAAATTCAAGCAATGACTCCGCAAAATCAGTGGTGATCCAACGGTTGGTTAATGCGCTGCCGAGTGCTTCTGGATGAGGAGTCAGAGCTAACGAGCCTTCTGGGGTATAGCGTAACGTTTCACGCTCAACGCCTCGGCCAAACTGCTTAAACACTTCTGATTTTTTAGTGACTTGTTCAAGTCGTGCGGCAAAATTAGTCAAAATAATGATTCGCTTATAGGTGAATGATCCGAATGAAAGCGGCTCTAACTCAGCAAGAGAGTAGAATGGAGGCAAACAATCTGCCCCCTATAAATGTGTACTCTAGCGGATGATTTCAAGCTCTTCTACGGGAATATCTAATTTTTCAAGTTGTGGCTTCAACGTTTTCGCATCACCCACCACGATAATTTGATACTCTTGTGGTGCAAACCATTTAGCGGCGAGTTTATTGAGCGTTGATTTTTTTACGTTTTCTACCAGTTCATTTCGTTGCTGTAGGTAATCTTCATCCAAACTATAGGTCAAAATATTACTAAGCAACTGCGCTTTTTGTGATGGTGTTTCATACGTCAGTGCATCTTGTTGGCCGACAGCAAGGCGCATAAATTTTAGCTCTTGGTCGGTTAAGCCACTTTGACTGAATGTTGCCATCTCTTTTTCTATTTCAACGATTGAAGCTACAGTGGCATCAGCACGCACTTGAGCATTGAAAACGATAGCGCCCACTTCTCGATTGCTCGCGAAATAACTCCCTGCGCCATAGGTGTAGCCTTTATCTTCACGCAAATTCTGATTAATGCGGCTGTTAAAGTTGCCCGCTAAATTAAAGTTAGCCAGTTGGCTGAGAAAAAGCTCGCCAGTGGCATCGAAAGGCAACCCTTTTCGCACAAAACGGACGATGCTCTGCGGCGCATCAGGCTTATCAACCAGATATATCTTCCGCTCTGTCAGTGGGTTCACCACTTGGGGACGTAACAAAGGAGAAGCTTCACCGCGCCACTGCCCTAAAAAGGTTAACTGTTTAGCGACCTCTTTTTTGGAAATGTCGCCAACGACAACGATTTGCGTACCATGTGGCGTGTAATGTTTCGCATAAAAGCGTTTTACATCTTCTAATGTTAAATCGTTTAGTGATTGCTCAGTGCCTTCACTTGAACGCGCAAAAATAGAGTTGCCAAACAGTACTTGACGAGTAGCTTGTGAAGCAAGCCATCCCGGTGTTTGATGCTGATAAACCAACCCTTCCAGCATCTGCTGCTTCAGCCGTGTAAAATCACTCTCTTTGAAAGCAGGATGAAATAAAACTTCTTCAACCACATCCAATGTTGCTGCAACATTCTTCTTCAAACTAGAGACCATAATACTGGTCGAATACTCATTGGCAGTAACACTGATAGTCGAACCTAACGTGTCAAGTTGAGCTTGAATGGCTTCCACTGAGCGTCGAGTTGAACCTTCTTCAAGTAGCGCCGCAGTTAAATTAGCTAACCCTTCTTTGCCACGCGCGGCATGTCGCTCTCCTGCTGGTAAATTGATATTAATTAGCACGGTCGGCGTTTCGCTGGTTTGTGTGGCTAATAACTCAATACCGTTATCAAAATAGAGTTCATACAGTGTCGGCATTTGTGCTTTCACACCTTTTGCCACAGAAGGCATGATTGAGCGATCAAATTGATCTTCAACCTGGCGATAAGCCAATTGATCTTCGGTTATCGTTTGATGCTCAGGTAGCACTCTTTTAGGTGGTACGAAATTAGCTTTTTGAACGGCAAGATCGGCTTTATGTTTAGGCACAACACTTAAGGTAACCTTATGTTGATGAGCAATGAAGCGATGATAAGCCTGTTGAATTGACTCTGGGGTGACCGCATGAATCTGAGCTAATTGCTGCTCTAGGCGATCAGGCTGCCCATAAAACGTTTCGTTGGACGCAAGCTGCGTCACTTTTCCAGATACGCTTTGCAGCGCAAAGACCGCATTCGCTTCCGCCATACCGGTAATTTGATCAAGTCGACTCTGATCTACCCCTTGCTGTTCAAACTGACTGAGTGTTTGCATTAACTCTCGATACAAGGGAGCAAGCTGAGCTTTTTCACCCGAAGGGGCCATGGCATAAACATAGAAGGTACAAGCCAATTCGGCGCAATCTTGGAATGCACCCGCATTGACGGCTTTTTGAGTTTTGACCAACGCTTGGTAGAGATAACTATTGGTACCGCTGCCTAGCACTTTGGCAAGCGCATCTAGCGATGCTTGACTTTGAGCACCGCGATATTCTGTCGGCCAGCCCACCACAACCATGGGTTGCTGAATGCGATCTTCCAAGGTAATGAAACGATCTTGCGCCAACTGGGCCGGCTGTTTAGGTGCGTTATCAACGGCTGGGCCTGCCGGTATGGTGCCAAAATATTGATTAACCCATTCAAGTGTTTGCTGAACATCAATATCACCACCAATGGTCAGCACTGCATTATTCGGCCCATACCAACGTAAGAAAAACGCTTTAAGATCGTTGACGTCCACTCGGTCAAGATCTTCGACATAACCAATGGTTTGCCATGAATAAGGGTGTCCTTCGGCATACATCGCCTCCGCCATTTTTTCCCACATCAAGCCATAGGGGCGGTTGTCGTAGTTTTGTGCGCGTTCGTTTTTTACTGTGTCACGTTGGATCTCAAATTTACGTTGAGAAACCGCGTTGAGCAAAAATCCCATCCGATCAGATTCGAGCCACAACACTTTTTCTAGCTGATTTGAAGGCACGGTTTGGTAATAATTAGTACGGTCACGGTTGGTACTCCCATTCATGGTTCCTCCCGCTTCGGTGATCAAACGAAAATGTTCTTGATCGCCAACGTGCTCCGTTCCTTGAAACATCATGTGTTCAAAGAAATGAGCAAACCCTGATTTTCCAACCTCTTCACGTGCCGAACCCACATGATAAGTGACATCGACATGCACTAAAGGATCTGAGTGATCCGGTGAGAGCACGACAGTAAGGCCATTATCGAGCTGATATTTTGCATAAGAGATCATCACTTTTCCCGGTTGAGCATCCACTTGCTCAATCAGCGTAACCCCTTTCGGTAATGATGAAAAAAAAGCGATAGGTGCGACCGTTGATGAACAGCCGTAAATGGCAATAAGAGAAAGGGCACCTAGCCAAATTTTTCTCATAACAGCTCCTTAGAAAAAACCATAGAATACAGCGGCAAGCATGATGTAACGCAGTGCTTTGCCGATCAAAATAATGACAAAAGTAGGTAAAAATTTCATGCGTAGCCAACCTGCGGCCAAACAAAGCACATCACCCACCACAGGTAGCCAACTAAATAAGAGAGCCCAATAACCATATTTATTGAGCCAAGCTAACGCTTTATGACCGTGCTTTTCGCTTTCAGTTCGATTAGGCAACCAGATACCGAGCCAATAGTTGGTCAGACCGCCGAGGGTATTGCCAGCGCTTGCAACGGCGATAACCCAAAATACGGGAAATTGATTCAGGCTTAATGTGGCGAACAAACTCGCTTCTGAGCTTCCCGGTAATAAGGTAGCACTGAGAAAACCACTAAAAAAAAGCACCCACAGCGCAGAGCCAGCAAACCAATACGAGAGCGGTTCCAAATAGGTGCTAAAAATGTCTAACATTTCATATCAAGAAGAACTTTGCCTCGAGTATGGCCTGTTTCAATCTGTTGATGAGCAGCAGCCACTTCCGCCATCGGATAAACAGCTTGAATTTCCGTTTTCAATAAGCCAACGCTGACCATATAAAGCATGGTATCAAGCTGTTCAGGATTAGGATCAACTAACATGCCTGTGGCTTCAAAACCAAGTAATTTTGCTTTTTCACAAATAAGCTCAGCACTTAGAGTCGGAACAGTAACGACACGCGCATGATCTTTCAAGCATTTCAAAGCGTCGAGAGCCGCATCACCCCCGACTAAATCAATCAGCACATCCACTTCTTCTAAACGCTGTGAAGCAGGAGCAAAATTGTAATTAATCGCATGAGCACCAAGAGTCGCTAAATAATCCAAATTTTGTTCGCTGCACGTGGTATACACTTCAGCTTTTGCTGCTAAAGCAATTTGTACCGCTAGGTGCCCGACACCACCGGCGCCCGCGAGGATCAATACGCGATCCCCCTCTTTCACTTGCGCTTTATTTAGGGCTTGCGCCGCCGTTTGCCCTGCCAGTGGCAGCACTGCTGCTGCTTCTAAGGTCACAGCATCAGGAACAAGGCTGAGTTCGCTTTCTGCCACACACAGGTATTGGCTGTAACCGCCACCACGCAACGGAAACCCAACAAAGCCCGCCACATTATCTCCAATTTGAAAGCGGCGATTATCTTCCCCCACCTCAACAACTTGTCCAGAAATATCGTAACCTGGCACCCATGGCAGCTTATCTTTGTTTTGCGCTGCAGCCCACCCCAGACCCGCCCGAGTTTTTACATCAATAGGGTTTACACCAGCAAAAGCCACTTTCACTAACACTTCGCCAGCTTTAGGTTGAGGAACGTCACTGGTTTGAATAACGAGCACCTCTGGTCCACCAAACTCAGTCATTGCGATCTGTTTATTATCCATGTCAAACTTCCCTATTGATAAAAAGAAAGGGATGCCTCAGCATCCCTTTGAATATATACCATTTTATTGCTTCTAGTTAATCTTTAGCTCGCAAAATAACCATCGGCTCGTCTAGGCTTAGCCAACAAGAGCAAGCAAAACACCTGCTGCAACAGCAGAGCCCAGTACACCTGCTACATTTGGCCCCATGGCGTGCATCAGTAAGAAGTTCTGTGGATTAGCTTCAAGCCCCACTTTGTTCACTACTCGCGCCGCCATCGGTACCGCAGACACACCAGCAGCGCCAATAAGAGGATTAATATCCTCTTTCGAGAATTTATTAAGCACTTTCGCCATCAACACACCACCAGCCGTACCAATACTGAAAGCAATAGCACCGAGCGCCAAAATACCTAATGTTTCCAAATTCAAAAACTTATCAGCCTGCAGTTTAGAACCAACGCCTAAGCCTAAGAAGATAGTAACGATGTTGATCAGTTCATTTTGCGCTGTCTTGGATAGACGCTCAACCACACCCGATTCACGCATTAAATTACCTAGACAGAACATACCCACTAATGGCGTTGCTGACGGTAAAAATAGAATCGTCATTAATAGCACCGCCAGAGGAAACAGTATTTTTTCTGTCTTCCCAACGTGGCGTAGCTGAGCCATTTTGATTTTTCGCTCTTCAGGTGTTGTAAGTGCCTTCATAATCGGTGGCTGAATGATAGGAACTAATGCCATATAGCTATAAGCCGCCACAGCGATTGCACCTAATAAATCCGGCGATAATTTACTGGCAAGGAAAATAGCGGTTGGGCCATCGGCTCCACCAATGATGGCGATGGACGCAGCATCGGCCATGGTAAATTCCATACCCGGTACATAGTTGAGTAATATCGCACCAAACAGGGTGGCGAAAATACCAAACTGAGCGGCCGCACCTAGCCATAACGTTTTAGGGTTTGCAATCAATGCCCCGAAATCGGTCATCGCGCCCACGCCCATAAAAATCAGCAGTGGAAAAACGCCCGTCTCAATACCAACATGATAAACGTAATAAAGCAGACCGCCGGGTTCGGTAAAACCCGCATTCGGAATATTCGCTAAAATCGCACCAAAGCCGATCGGCAATAACAGCAGTGGCTCAAAGCCTTTGCGAATAGCCAAAAACAGCAGTAAACAACCGACCAAAATCATGCAGATTTGGCCTAGCTGAAAATTAGCGATCCCTGTTTCAGACCATAAGGTCAGTAATCCGTCCATGGTTCTCCCTTACGCTAAGCTCAGCAATGGTGCACCAACAGTCACAGCATCACCCTCTTTGACATGAAGATCTTGAACAATACCGCCACGTGCCGCACGGATCTCAGTTTCCATCTTCATCGCTTCCAGAATCACTAACACATCCCCTTCTAACACCTCAGAACCGGCTTGAACATTCACTTTAAAAATGTTGCCAGCGAGTGGTGAAGGAACCGCTTCTGCATTGTTACTTGCCGGCACGCTTGATGACTGTGCTGCTTGAGACTGGCTGGCAGCAATTGAGCTAAGCTGGCCTTGTGGTCCCACTTCAACCGTGTAAATTTGCCCATCCACTTTAACACTGTAGGTTTCAATACCACCTTTTGTCACAACGGTAGCAGGTGTAGGTTTGGCTGACTCCAAGGTTGGCGCAGGCTCAAATGCATCCGGATTGTGACGATTTTTCAAGAACTTCAAACCGACTTGTGGGAACAATGCGTAAGTCAGAACATCATCCACCGTATCTGTAGCTAATGGAATTCCCTCTGCTTTTGCCTTTTCAAGCAATTCAGTGGTCAACACGGCCATTTCTGCATCCAACAAATCGGCTGGACGGCAAGTGATCGGCGTAAGATTACCCAACACCTTGGCTTGCAACTCAGCATTCACTGGCGCAGGCGTTGCACCGTATTCACCTTTTAATACCCCTGCAGTTTCTTTCGTGATGCTCTTATAGCGCTCGCCAGTAAGGACGTTGATCACCGCTTGTGTTCCCACGATTTGAGATGTTGGAGTCACAAGGGGAATGAAACCTAAATCTTTTCGCACACGAGGGATCTCTTCAAGAACCTCATCAAGGCGATCGGCCGCTCCTTGTTCTTTTAGTTGACCTTCCATATTAGTCAACATACCACCAGGAACCTGCGCAATAAGAATACGAGAATCGACACCTTTTAACTGCCCTTCCCATTTAGCGTATTTCTTACGCACTTCACGAAAATAAGTGGCAATCGGTTCAAGCTGTGTCAGGCTCAGGCCCGTATCACGCTCGGTTCCTTCAAGCATAGCGACCACTGTTTCGGTTGGTGTGTGCCCGTAAGTTTGGCTCATTGAAGAGATAGCGGTATCCAAAATATCGATACCAGCTTCTACCGCTTTAACGGCTGTTGCCGCTGAAAGACCAGTCGTTGCATGACTGTGCAGCGCTAAAGGTACGGCACAAGAGGATTTAATACGAGTGATCAGATCTTCAGCTTCATACGGCTTGAGCAACCCAGACATATCTTTAATACACAAAGAGTGGCAGCCGAGATCTTCCAACCGCTTGGCAAGATCAACCCAAGTATCTGAATTATGAACAGGGCTAGTGGTGTAAGACAGTGTGCCCTGCGCGTGTGCGCCAACATCAATTGTCGCTTTGACCGCTTTTTTAAAATTGCGAACATCATTCATCGCATCAAAAATACGGAAAACATCCATCCCATTCGCGTGAGCTCGTTCGACAAACTTTTCAACAACATCATCGGCATAGTGGCGATAGCCTAGTAAATTCTGGCCGCGTAGCAACATTTGCATTGGGGTGTTGGGCATCGCTTGCTTAAGCGAACGTAAACGCTCCCATGGATCTTCACCGAGAAAACGGATGCAAGCATCAAACGTTGCTCCTCCCCAAGTTTCCAGTGACCAATAACCGATCTTATCGAGCTCTGCTGCAATAGGCAGCATGTCTTCGATACGCATGCGCGTGGCAAATAGTGACTGATGGGCATCACGAAGGACCACATCCGTAATAGCTAGTGGTTTAGACATGCTCATAAACTCCTTTTCATCCTTTCTATGCTATTTAGCTAATGCGCGGTGCTGATGCACTGCTGCAGAAATTGCCGCCACAATTTGCGGGCTCACAGCTGAAGGGTTTGGTTGAACTTTTCGATGTTGAATCGGCGCTGCGATCGGTTGTGGTACTTCTTCCGGTACCAAGGTTGACATTAACCGAACGAGATAAACGAGAATAGTTAGAAAAATAAAGACTACAGCCATCCCCGTAATCATAAGGGTGGCGGCGTCAACTAATAGGCTTCCAATAGTAGTCATGTTGCTTCCTTTCTGTGTCATCCTGACAACAATTGCTACGCATTTTTACAAGTGCGATCTTGGCAAGTGGACTAGGATTATCTCGATTGGTTAATAATTGTCAATTTTGTTTAAGGGACTCTTGTAGATAACACACAAAATCGGCGAACAATTACTCACACAAATCACAAAACTCTGAATTTTCTCTATTAAGAAGGGCATTTAACTAGCCAATACGGCTACGTTAATCAAAAAATGATGCAGATACTGAGAGGGAGTTAAAACATTGCAGATTAACAAGATAAAACAAATAGTTGCCATTTTCAATTTAACAAAATAGCAACAAAAAACCAACATAAAAAAAGCCCCGCACAATGCGAGGCTTCTTAATAAATGGCGCGCTCAGGAGGATTCGAACCTCCGACCGCCTGGTTCGTAGCCAGGTACTCTATCCAGCTGAGCTATGAGCGCGCAAGGTTTTGATATTAATCAGCGATAATCGTTAACAATATCAGGGTCAATGACCCTTTGAATAAGTGGCGCGTCCTGGAGGATTCGAACCTCCGACCGCCTGGTTCGTAGCCAGGTACTCTATCCAGCTGAGCTAAGGACGCGCAGAGTTAATGAAAGTATCACTAACTTTAAATAAGTGGCGCGCTCAGGAGGATTCGAACCTCCGACCGCCTGGTTCGTAGCCAGGTACTCTATCCAGCTGAGCTATGAGCGCGCAAGGTTTTGATATTAATCAGCGATAATCGCTAACAGTATCAGGATCAGTGACCCTTTGAATAAGTGGCGCGTCCTGGAGGATTCGAACCTCCGACCGCCTGGTTCGTAGCCAGGTACTCTATCCAGCTGAGCTAAGGACGCGCAGAGTTAATGACAGTATCACTAACTTTAAATAAGTGGCGCGCTCAGGAGGATTCGAACCTCCGACCGCCTGGTTCGTAGCCAGGTACTCTATCCAGCTGAGCTATGAGCGCGCAAGATGTGAATTACATCACAAAAATTTTATTTCTGAACAAAAAAATTGACTCATGGTCAATAAATGGCGGTGAGGGAGGGATTCGAACCCTCGATACGGCTATAAACCGTATACTCCCTTAGCAGGGGAGCGCCTTCGGCCTCTCGGCCACCTCACCGCATTTTCACATTCAATCTTACGAAAGAATATGGCGCGTCCTGGAGGATTCGAACCTCCGACCGCCTGGTTCGTAGCCAGGTACTCTATCCAGCTGAGCTAAGGACGCACATTGTTCTTTATTTGGATGCTAAACCAAATAAGCAAGAATGGCGGTGAGGGAGGGATTCGAACCCTCGATACGGCTATAAACCGTATACTCCCTTAGCAGGGGAGCGCCTTCGGCCTCTCGGCCACCTCACCGTCTTGCGGAGGCACATATTACTTTTTACCAAAAATATGTCAAACACTTTCTTGGTAAAAGCGACAAAAATCAAATCAACCGTTGGCTATTTAATCAAAGCGCTGTGAAATTAAACTTTTCTGTCATATCAGTGACTTCAAAGCATAAAAAAGGCCAGCAAAATTCGCTAGCCTTCCTTGTGATAATTAGTAGTTGCTAGGTGCAACACTACCATTACCTTTTTCAGCTTGAATGCGCATGTAGATTTCTTCACGGTGGACAGAAACCTCTTTCGGTGCATTCACACCGATACGCACTTGGTTACCTTTTACACCAAGAACTGTTACTGTCACTTCATCACCGATCATTAGTGTTTCGCCAACGCGGCGAGTCAAAATTAGCATTCTTTGCTCCTTGAGTAATCTCTGTATTATATTGCAACTGCGCTATTATCCACTAAAAGTTATATTTTCGTAAACTATCTATTAGTGCGCTCTCACCCTAAAGATGCATGTTTTAGGTGAGAAGCTAACAGCTCATCTGACCCTATATAGGCCTCATGTAAAATATTGGCTGCTTTATCAACATGTTGTGACTGCATAACCAGCATTAACGATTGTTTATCAACCGAAAGAGAACTTACTTCTATTCCTTGTTCTGCCAGTAATTCACATGAGCGTTCAACTAATTCCTGAGCTAGTAAACCTACCGTGGTCAATAAACTAACGGGTTCACTATTACGGATTTTGTCATTGAAAACCAGAGCTAATTTAGCACAAGCGTCTCGTTTTATAATGACACCTGTCCATTCTGCCTCTTCGATCACACTCCACACTTCCACACCGAGCATTTGGCACTGCTTGGCTAAACTCGGGAAATGATCATGTTGCACAGTAATAAGCGCCATATCGCGTTGAATCGCAATGCCACATACTGCTTTATGACACTGCTCACCTTTGATTAGACTGCCTGCGTTTACATCAAAAGTAGACAGTACGCGTAAAGGAACTTCATTTTCCCACGCATATTGCACACAAGGTAAATGCAGAACTTTAGCGCCTTTACGTGCCATTTCTTCCATTGACGGGAAATCAACGATCTCTAATTTTTGAGCCGTTGCAACCACACGTGGATCACATGTGTAAACACCATCCACATCAGTGAATATTTGACACTCATCGGCTTTAAGAGCTCCCGCTAGCGTCACAGCGCTAGTATCAGAACCTCCACGTCCTAAAGTGGTGATATCCCCATTCTCATTCACACCCTGAAAACCCGCTACCACCACAATATGATCTTGTGCCAGCAACTCGGTAATCGTTCGAGTATCAATCATTTTAATCGTCGCGTCATTGTGTTGATTATCGGTCACAATGTTCGCTTGAGCTCCGGTTAGTGAGCGAGCTGAATAGCCTAATTTATTGAGTGTCATCGCTAATAGCGCCATAGACACTTGCTCACCAGCAGAGAGCAAAACATCAAGTTCCCTTGCAGTTGGTACACTATCGATTTGTTGTGCTAAGCCCAACAGTCGATTGGTTTCTCCTGACATTGCAGAAACAACTACAACCACTTGATTACCATCATTCTTCGCCTTAATGATGTGTTCAGCGACGGTATGGATTCGTTCTATTGAACCCACCGAGGTTCCGCCAAACTTTTGCACGATAAGGGGCTTTTTCACCTATCTTCACCTTCCCAAGACCAAAGTCTCATTAGGACCAAATCGAAAGCAGAGCACTATGTTGAGTATCGATTCAGTAGTTACAAAAACAAAACCAAGCAGATAACTGGCTCGTATCCTATTGCGCCAATTAGACCACTTGGTTTGGTAAATAAAATTACGCCCAATCAAAAAACAGTGATTGAGCGTGACTTATTACAGCGGTTTATAGATGCTCAGCAATCCAAGCATCTACTGAAGCTAAAGCGCCAGGCAAGGCATTAACATCCGTACCTCCCGCTTGAGCCATATCCGGACGGCCGCCACCTTTACCACCCACTTGCAAGGCAACCATATTGACCAGCTCCCCTGCTTTAACTTTGGCGGTAAGATCTTTGGTCACACCCGCAATCAAACCCACTTTATCATCAGCCACATTACCCAGCATGATAATGCCACTGCCTAACTGATTTTTTAGCTCATCAACCATACCACGCAGCGCTTTGTTATCAGCGCCATTAAGTTGAGCAACTAGCACTTTCACACCCGCAATTTCTTTTACATTGCTGATCAGATTGGCACTTTCTTTCGCTGCAAGTTTATCTTTTAACTGCTGCAACTCTTTTTCCAAAGATTTCGCTTTAGCCGCCATTTCAGCCACTTTGACTTCATATTGAGCCTGCTGTTGATCCAATAGATCCAGCGCGCCTTCACCCGTCACCGCTTCAATACGACGAATGCCAGCGGCAATACCGCCTTCAGAAACTATTTTGAATAGGCCGATGTCACCGGTGTTACTTGCGTGAATACCACCACACAGTTCGGTTGAGAAATCCCCCATCGACAATACACGAACTTCATCGTCGTATTTTTCACCAAACAGTGCCATAGCACCTTTGGCTTTTGCCGCTTCGATGTCCATAATATTGGTTTCAATCGTGTGGTTACGGCGAATTTGCGCGTTCACTAGACGTTCCACTTCTTTTAGCTCTACGGGCGTCATTGCTTCTAAATGAGAGAAGTCAAAACGCAAGCTTTCCGCTTTTACCAATGAGCCTTTTTGCGCCACGTGCGAACCTAATACTTGGCGAAGTGCAGCATGCAACAAATGTGTGGCGGAGTGGTTCAGTGAAATTGCAGCGCGGCGCTTAGCATCAACAATGGCTTTCGCTTCATCGCCTTTGGCGAGTACGCCCTCGATGAGTTCACCGTGATGAGCAATGGCGTTGCCGAGTTTTTGTGTATCTTCAACTTTAAACAAGCCCGTGGCCGTTTGAATAACACCCGCATCGCCACATTGACCACCGGATTCAGCGTAGAAAGGTGTTTCGCCCAAGATCAAAATCGCTTTATCACCCGCAGATAGAGTGTCAACTTCATTGCCGTCAACAAACATAGCGGCAATGCGGCTCTCGCCTTTTGTCGCGCTGTAGCCACAGAAAGCGGTATTGGTATCAACTTTAATGATTGCATTGTAGTCAGTGCCAAATTGGCCCGCTTCACGCGCTCGTTGACGCTGCTCTTCCATCGCTTTTTCGAAACCTAGTTCGTCAATGGTCAGCTCACGTTCACGTGCAACATCATTAGTTAAATCAGCCGGAAAACCGTAGGTATCGTAAAGTTTAAAGACAGTTTCACCATCCAGTACGCTACCCTCTAAATTATCGAGTGCATCATTGAGGATCGCCATACCGCGTTCAAGAGTGCGACCGAAGTTCTCTTCTTCAATGCGCAGCACTTTTTCTACAAGCGCTTGCTGCTTTTTCAGTTCTTCACCAGCCGTTCCCATCACTTGTGCTAATGGGCCAACCAATTTGTGGAAGAAGGCACCTTGTGCGCCCAATTTATTACCATGACGCACCGCTCGACGAATAATCCGACGCAGTACATAGCCACGGCCTTCATTCGATGGCATCACACCATCCACAATCAAGAAAGCACAAGAACGGATGTGATCAGCAACAACGCGTAGCGATTGATTGGAAAGATCGTCATAACCCGTTACATCAGCGGCGGCTTTAATCAAGGCTTGAAACACATCAATTTCATAGTTTGAGTGAACACCCTGCATGATCGCAGAAATACGTTCAATACCCATACCGGTATCAACGGAAGGTTTTGGAAGTGGCTCCATCGTGCCATCGGCATGACGGTTAAACTGCATGAATACGTTGTTCCAAATTTCAATGAAACGATCGCCATCTTCCTCTGCCGAACCTGGAGGACCACCCCAGATATGATCGCCATGATCGTAGAAAATTTCAGTACAAGGACCACACGGACCCGTATCACCCATTTGCCAGAAGTTGTCTGACTCATAAGCTTTACCACCCGGTTTATCGCCAATGCGAATAATGCGCTCAGCCGGAATGCCTACTTTTTTGTTCCAGATATCAAATGCTTCATCATCGGTTTCATACACGGTAACCAGTAGACGATCAGCGGGCAACTTGAGTGTTACAGTAAGAAACTCCCACGCGTATGCAATAGCGTCTTCTTTGAAGTAATCACCAAAGCTGAAGTTACCCAACATTTCAAAAAAGGTATGGTGACGAGCGGTAAAACCAACGTTTTCCAGATCGTTATGCTTACCACCAGCTCGCACACAACGTTGCGCCGTTGTTGCACGTGTATAAGCACGCTTTTCTAAACCAAGAAAACAATCTTTAAATTGGTTCATTCCTGCATTTGTGAACAACAGGGTTGGGTCATTAGCGGGGACTAATGATGAACTATCAACAATTTGGTGTCCTTTACTTTCAAAGAACGAGAGGAACGCGCGGCGAACCTCATCAGTGCTCATAAACATGCAGCTCTTCCTGAAATACTCAAGTTAGAATTTTGCGTTATTGTAAAGCATGGACAAGAGTTCGACTAGTTTTCTTATAGAAAAGGCATGGCAGGAAATAAATTGCAGATCAGACGAAGAGTTAAGCTTCCGATGATGATAAAGCGTAGCTAATTTGCTCGAAGCTAAAGCCTCGATACTGCAAAAAACGCACTTGTTTGGCATGTTCTTTTGAACCTTTTTCCGCAGGTTCTCTGAATTTTTTTTCAGCCACTGCTTTTGCCAATTCAAACCAATCTTGAGGCTCTTGATATAAAGCGGTTTCAATATCATCGCTACTGACTCTTTTTTGGCTCAGCTCTTGTCGAATACGCCGCTCACCATGACCTTTAGTGACATGTTGTCTTATTTGACTTGCGGCATAGCGCAGTTCATCCAAATAATGGTTCTCAAGGCAGTAACTCATTGTTTGAACGATAATTTCCGAATCATACCCTTTACTCATGAGCTTTTGCTGTAGCTCATGCTCGCTGTGATCTCGTCGGCTCAGTAATTGCAATGCGCACTCTTTGCACGATAACGTCGATTTGAATTTAGAGGAATACATACTGTCCCTATTAGTCATGGATAAAACAAAGCCCTGCATTGCAGGGCTTTGTTGAAATATAAACGTGGAGAATATTACAACTCTTCTTCTTGAGGCATTTCGCTCAAAATAGGTTCTTCAACAATTAACTCGGCTGGATTGAGCAGCATTTCACGTAACTTAGTATCAAGAGCCATAGCTGCAGCTGGATTCTCTCTCAAGAATTTACAGGCGTTTGCTTTACCTTGACCAATTTTATCACCGTTATAGCTATACCAAGCACCCGCTTTCTCAACCAATTTATGTTTCACACCAAGATCAACCAATTCACCTTCACGGTTAAAACCTTGTCCGTAAAGAATTTGAGTATCCGCTTGTTTAAAGGGAGCCGCGATTTTGTTCTTAACCACTTTAATACGCGTTTCGTTACCCACGACTTCGTCACCCTCTTTAATAGAGCCTGTACGACGAATATCTAAACGAACTGAAGCGTAGAATTTAAGGGCATTACCACCTGTTGTGGTTTCAGGGTTACCAAACATCACACCAATTTTCATACGGATCTGGTTAATGAAGATGCACATGCAGTTGGACTGTTTTAGGTTACCCGTTAACTTACGCATCGCTTGAGAAAGCATACGTGCTTGCAAGCCCATGTGGCTATCGCCCATTTCACCTTCAATTTCAGCTTTTGGTGTCAGTGCAGCCACAGAGTCAATGACGATAACATCAATGGCACCAGAACGGGCCAAGGCATCACAAATTTCAAGCGCTTGTTCACCCGTATCAGGTTGTGAAACCAACAGCTCATCGATGTTTACACCCAGTTTTTTAGCATAAATTGGGTCAAGGGCATGTTCTGCATCGATAAAAGCACAGGTTTTACCCACTCGTTGTGCTGCTGCGATCAATTCCAGCGTTAACGTTGTTTTTCCTGATGATTCAGGGCCGTAGACTTCAACGATACGTCCCATTGGTAAACCGCCAGCACCCAATGCAATATCCAAAGAAAGTGAACCGGTAGAAATGGTTTCAACATCCATTGTACGGTTGTCACCAAGGCGCATGATCGAACCTTTACCAAATTGCTTTTCAATTTGACCCAGTGCTGCGGCTAGCGCCTTCTGCTTATTTTCGTCCATTACTTTCTCCAAACTGTCGCTGTGGGTAGCGGCTCGTTAAATTTTTTATCGACTCTTTAGTCGCCAATTGGGGTTAATTATACTGTTGATTCATACAGTGTCTATAGCTGTGTCGAAAAAATTTCGACTAGGTTCAATTTGGCTGCGATAAAAAGTGACTCACCACTTGTAATGCATGAGTAATCGCCTGCTTGCGCACCTGTGCGCGATCACCTTTAAAACAAAGCGTCTCAGCACGTTCCCAGCCTTGCTTAGAAGCCCATGCAAAGCATACGGTTCCCACTGGTTTTTCTGCGCTACCGCCGTCAGGACCAGCAATACCACTGATCGCTACACCAATAGTGGCTTGGGAATGCAAAAGTGCTCCTTGTACCATTTCGCGCACAACGGGTTCTGAAACCGCGCCAAAATCCACCAGTGTCTGTGCTTTGACACCGAGCATCTCTTGTTTAGCGAGATTACTGTAGGTCACAAATGACCGCTCAAACCAAGCCGAACTTCCTGCAACCTCGGTAAGTGCAAATGCCACACCACCGCCAGTGCATGATTCAGCACTGGTGAGGATCTCTTTTTGTGCTAACAATTGCTGACCTAATTGCTCACTTAATGCAAAAATCGCTTTCATTACGCCCTCTCCAAAGCCACGTTATTTTCGCTTGAACCTTTATAGCAGATTGAATCATCAGAAAACAGAATGGGCACGCAAGCGTGCCCATTCTGAATCGTTCGTCCGTTGTATTTAGATCTCAAACATTAAACTATCTGCGTCTAAGAATGGCCAACGAATGGTGTGCGGAGTGCTGCTCTCCCCACCAAAAAAGTAGCCCACTTGTGGTGTAGCAAAGGTTTTGTCACCTCGTGTGAGCGGTTGTTCACTCAATGCTCTATGGGTTAATTTTGCTTCCCATAATTGCTCACTCTCCCAGCCTACTGGCACGAGTTCCACTCGCACTTCCGCGCCAACAGGATTGACAGAGACCACTTCAAAAGGCAATGAAGCTTGGCTATTTTGTTTGTTCGATAGGCTCAACTCATGGCTGCGTACATACAACTTTCCTGATTGATTAATCGCGTGATCTTTCGGCGGTAAGATAAACGATTGACCGTTGACCCACTGCTCGTTATTCCAGTTGGCTTGGAAGACATTCACATTGCCAAAAAAGTCAAAGACGAAGCGACTGTTCGGTTGAGCATAAAGCTGCACTGGCGAGTCGATCTGTTCGATGCGGCCATTGCTCATTACGACCACGCGATCAGAGAGTTCAAGTGCTTCATCTTGATCGTGGGTGACAAATACGCTCGTAAAACCGAGCTCTTCGTGCAAGCTGCGCAACCAGCGGCGCAATTCTTTACGCACTTTGGCATCCAGTGCGCCAAAAGGCTCATCCAGCAGTAGCACTTCCGGCTTTGTTGCAAGAGCGCGAGCCAAGGCGATGCGCTGCTTTTGCCCGCCGGACAGTTGTTCAGGATAGCGCTCAGCTAAATGGCCAAGTTGTACAATATCCAATAGCTGTTTGACTCTTTTGGTGATCTCCGCCGCCGCTGGTCTATGACGGCGATCCATCACTTGCAAACCAAACGCAACATTGTCGGCCACCGTCATATGACGAAAAAGTGCGTAGTTTTGGAACACAAAGCCAACTCGGCGCTCGCGGACGTGGACATGAGTCACATCGCGATCTCTAAAATGAATGGTTCCACTATCAGCACCTTCAAGGCCGGCAATAATGCGCAACAAAGTGGTTTTGCCTGAGCCTGAAGGACCAAGTAAGCCAATCATCTCGCCATCATCAATCTGTAACGAGAGCGGAGAGAGCGCTTGAAATTGACCAAATTGTTTGGAAATGTTGTCTAAACGTATACTCATACCGTCTCTTGCTCTCTGTTCGTTTTTGTCTGATTGTTGTGTTGACGCCATTCAACATAAGCTTTAAAAACTAAGGTTAATAATGCAATGAAAGCCAATAGTGAGGCGCTAGCAAACGCCGCTTCCGATTGATAATCTTCATACAGTAGCTGCACATGTAGCGGTAAGGTATTGGTTTCACCACGAATATTGCCAGACACAACTGCTACTGCACCAAATTCACCAATGGCACGCGCATTGGTTAGGATGACACCGTAAATCAACGCCCATTTAATATTCGGTAAGGTGACGCGACGAAACAGTTGCCACCAAGATGCACCCAAAATAACCGCCGCTTCTTCATCCGAGCGGCCTTGCTGCTGCATCAGCGGGATCAGCTCACGAGCAACAAACGGGCAAGTCACAAAGACCGTGACCAATAAAATTCCCGGCCAAGCAAACATCACTTGCAGATCGCGCTCAAACAACCACTCGCCCAACCAACCGCTGCTGCCGTAAAGCAGTAAATACAGAAGGCCTGCAACAACCGGTGATACGGCAAACGGAATATCAATTAAAGTAGTTAATATTTTTCTACCCGGAAATTCAAAACGAGTCACTGCCCAAGCTAATAACACGCCGAACACTAAGTTAATTGGCACCGTGAGTAGCGCAACTAGCAGTGTTAAACCAATGGCATGACGCGTATCGGGTTCAATTAAATGACTAATATAAGTCGATAAACCACTGGCAAAGGCTTGTTTGAAAATGCTCACTAGCGGGATAATCAGCAGCAATGCAACCCAAAACAGCGCAAAGCTAATCAAACTCCACTTCACCCAAGGTGCTTCACCGACTCGTAACGGTTGATGTGCTTTCATCATCGGTTCCTTAACGTCCATGAATTCGACGCAGGTATGCGCCTTGCCATAGATTGATCAGTAGTAGCAGCGATAACGATGCCATCAATACTACCGAGGCAATGGCACTCGCCGCCGGAAAATCAAATTCTTGTAAGCGTACAAAAATCATTAATGAGGTAATTTCACTGACGTAAGGCATATTGCCCGCAATGAAAATCACTGCACCAAACTCGCCCAAGCTACGCGTAAATGAGAGTGCAATACCAACCAATAGTGCTGGACGAATCGAAGGCATGATCACTTTCCAAAATACGGCGCTGTCTGATGCGCCTAACGTCATTCCCGCTTCTTCCTCTTCTTTGGATATCTCTTCCAAGACGGGTTGTACCGTGCGCACCACAAACGGAATACTGGTAAACGCCATCGCGACAACAATCCCCAAGGGGGTATAAGCCACTTTAATTCCAAGCTCGCCAAGTACGCTGCCCACCCAGCCATTGGATGAGTAAAGCGTCGCCAACGTGATGCCTGCAACGGCGGTAGGCAAAGCAAACGGTAAATCGACTAAAGCATCAAGAATACGTTTGCCATAAAAATCATAACGAACCAGCACCCAAGCGAGCAATAATCCTAGCAAGCCATTAAACAATGAGGCGATGAGTGCCGCGCCCACCGTTACTTTGTAACTGGCCAGTACGCGAGGGTCCGCCACCACCTGCCAATACTCGGTGAGCGACATTTGGCTCGTCTGCATAATCAAACCACTAGCGGGCAATAGCAGCACTAAGCTGACAAAAAACAGCGAAGTACCGAGACTAATACCAAATCCGGGTAGCACCCTTTTATGGCGTGGGCGAGATAAAGAAGCGGTGAAGGAATGGCTCATAAACCCTCGAAACAAAACGGATGCGTAAGAAAACCACCCACACTCAGCGCAGGTGGCGATGACGAATTAACGACGTTGAAGTTGGTCAAGCTTCGCGCCATTGGCAAAATGAAGTTTCATGGCATTTTCCCACCCGCCAGCAATGCTCTCAACTGTTAGCAATTCAACTTCAGGGAAGCGATCAGCAAATTCTGCGTTCACTTTTTCATCATGAACGCGGTAATTAAACCCAGCCAGCAAACGTTGCGCTTCTTCACTGTACAGATAAGCGAGATATTCGTTGGCTACCTCAAGCGTGCCTTTACGCTTGGCATTTTTTTCCACCACGGCCACGGGAAACTCGGCCAAGATAGAAGTCTTAGGCACCACAACTTGATATTCATCCACGCCATACTGCTGACGAATATTGTTCACTTCAGATTCAAACGTAATCAGCACATCGCCAATGCCACGTTCAACAAACGAAGTAGTCGCACCACGGCCACCAGTATCAAATACCGCTACATTAGCTAAAAATTGTTTGAGGAATTGATCCTGCTCGGCTTGGTTTTCTTTGCCAAAAGTCTTTTGTGCATAACCGACCGCGGCCAAATAGGTATAACGTGCATTACCTGAGGTTTTAGGATTGGGGAATACAGAAGCCACATCAGCTTTGGCGAGATCGCCCCAATCTTGAATATTTTTTGGATTTCCCTTGCGAACTAAAAATGCGGTCGTGGAGTAGTAAGGTGAGCTTGCATTGGGCAATTTTTCTTGCCAATTAGCATCGATAAGCTTGCCGCGATCGTGCAGCACCTGAACATCCGTTACCTGATTGAATGTCACTACATCGGCGGCTAACCCCTGCAAAATTGAGCGAGCTTGCGCAGATGACCCACCGTGCGACTGTTTGATCTCCACTGTTTGGCCTGTCTTTTGTTGCCAGTGTTTTTCAAACACTGGGTTATAAGAAGCAAACAGCTCGCGAGCGATGTCGTACGATGAGTTGAGAATGGTTTGATCCGCGGCCGAAACATTCAACGATCCTACGGCTAATAAGCTGGCTAAGGCTGACTTGATGAACTTCATATATTGCTACTCCCTAATCACTACGGCCAAAATGGCGTCCTTGGCAATTAGAGTATGGGGAAAATGAATTATAACAAAGAGGATAACTAGAACTTTTTGGAATAAACTCTAGCAATAAATTGTATGCCAGTTACCAGCACGACTTTATAGTAGTGTTCAGTAAGGTGGATACGTCATCTTACTCTTCCGACTAAAAAATTAAGGACAACATGATGGCGGACTTTCCAACGATTGAAGCATATGTCGGGCAAACGCCTTTAGTTCGCTTGCAGCGACTGGCGGCTCACACCTCAAGCACCGTATTGGTCAAGCTAGAAGGCAATAACCCAGCAGGTTCAGTCAAAGATCGCCCAGCGCTCAATATGATAGTGCAAGCAGAGCGTCGCCAAGAGATCCAGCCGGGCGATACCATCATTGAAGCGACCAGCGGCAACACGGGTATTGCGCTGGCAATGGCGGCCGCCATCAAAGGCTACAAAATGATTTTAATCATGCCAGATAATGCCACCCAAGAGCGTAAAGACGCGATGAAAGCGTATGGTTGTGAGCTCATTTTAGTCAGCAAACAACAAGGCATGGAAGGAGCGCGCGATTTAGCATTAAAAATGCAAAGTGAAGGCAAAGGAAAAGTACTCGATCAATTCAATAACCCCGACAACCCGCAAGCTCATTTTGATTCAACTGGCCCAGAAATTTGGCAACAAAGCCACGGGGAAATCACCCACTTTGTCTCTAGTATGGGCACAACGGGCACCATAATGGGCACTTCTCGCTATCTAAAAACGAAAAATCCAGAGATAAGCATTGTCGGTTTACAACCAGCAGAAGGCAGTGCAATTCCGGGCATTCGCCGCTGGCCTCAAGCTTATTTACCCGGTATTTTTGAATCATCACGTGTTGATGTGGTACTCGATATCGAAGAGCAAGATGCCATCAATACAGCTCGTGCTTTGGCAACCCAAGAAGGCATTTGCGCTGGCGTCAGCTCCGGAGGCGCCGTTTTCGCTGCGTTACAAATCGCGCAACAAAATCCCGGAGCGGTGATTGTCGCCATCATTTGCGATCGAGGCGATCGTTATCTCTCATCCGGTCTTTTTTCTTAGATCAAATCTCCACCCCAACGGGCTAATCAGTGCTGACGCGCTCATCATTCTTTAGCCCTTGGCTTTGCTTCCACATCAGCATCCCTTGATTGCTCAGCAATAGCGAAGTTTGTTATCCTCTCCAACTATTTAAATGCATGTTCTGACGATTCTTTCTAACTCATGTCAGAGCTAAGGCCGCTGCCATTCCTGTAGGGTGGTCATTTTCACAGTCAGCCATTGATAATCGAGTGACGAATAACATGAGCAAATCCAGCGCATCTTCCGCCGAGTCTTCACCACAGCACACCCCGATGATGCGGCAATATCTGCAATTGAAAGCCGAAAACCCCGATATTCTGCTCTTTTATCGGATGGGCGATTTCTACGAGCTGTTTTACGATGACGCTAAACGCGCATCGCAATTGCTGGAAATATCACTCACCAAACGCGGTGCTTCTGCGGGTGAGCCTATTCCAATGGCGGGCGTTCCCTATCACGCCGTGGAAGGTTACTTAGCGAAATTGGTACAACAGGGCGAATCCGTCGCGATTTGTGAACAAATTGGCGATCCTGCCACCAGCAAAGGCCCCGTTGAGCGTAAAGTGGTGCGGATTGTCACGCCCGGCACGGTCACGGATGAAGCCTTGCTCTCTGAGCGAGTCGATAACTTAATTGCCGCCATCTACCACCACGATGGTCGCTTTGGCTACGCAACCTTAGACATCACTTCAGGGCGCTTCCAACTGAGTGAGCCAGAAACCGAAGAGGCGATGGCCGCCGAACTGCAACGCACCGCACCGCGCGAACTGCTCTTCCCTGAAGATTTCACGCCAGTCACTTTAATGGGCAATCGCAAAGGAAACCGTCGCCGCCCTATTTGGGAATTTGAGTTAGAGACAGCAAAACAGCAGTTGAACCAACAATTTGGTACGCGTGATTTGGTCGGTTTTGGCGTAGAACAGGCTAAACTGGGCTTATGCGCCGCTGGCTGCTTGATTCAATACGTGAAAGATACGCAGCGCACTGCACTGCCTCATATTCGTTCACTGACGTTTGATCGCCAAGATCACTCGGTGATCTTAGATGCCGCCACGCGCCGTAATTTAGAGATCACGCAGAACTTGTCCGGTGGCTTTGATAACACCTTAGCGGAAGTGCTCGATCATTGCGCCACCCCAATGGGCAGCCGCATGCTCAAACGCTGGTTACACCAACCGATGCGCTGTATTGATACGCTGAATCAACGCCTTGATGCGATCGGCGAGTTGAAACAGCTTGCTCTGTTTAGTGAATTACAACCTGTGCTGAAACAGATTGGCGATATTGAACGTATTCTTGCTCGTTTGGCATTGCGTTCCGCTCGCCCAAGAGACTTAGCACGCCTGCGACATGCGATGCAGCAATTGCCGCAGCTCAGTGAAATACTGCAACCCTTATCGCAACCTCACTTAGTTCAGTTAACTCATCATGTACAGCCATTGGATGAGCTGTGCACACTGCTTGAGCGAGCAATCAAAGACAACCCACCAGTTGTGATTCGTGATGGTGGCGTGATTGCCGATGGCTACAGCGCCGAACTGGATGAATGGCGTGATTTAGCCAACGGCGCAACCGAATACTTGAATAAATTAGAAGCTGAAGAGCGCGAACGTCACGGCATTGATACGCTAAAAGTCGGCTACAACGCGATTCACGGTTTCTACATTCAAGTCAGCCGTGGCCAGAGTCACCTTGTTCCTCCCCACTATGTGCGCCGCCAAACGTTGAAAAATGCCGAGCGTTATATTATTGCCGAGCTAAAAGCACATGAAGATAAAGTGCTCAACTCGAAATCAAAAGCACTGGCAGTGGAAAAGCAGCTTTGGGAAGAGTTATTTGACTTATTGTTGCCTCATTTAGAGCAGATGCAAAACCTTGCATCTTCGCTATCGCAGCTCGATGTGTTGCAAAACCTTGCCGAGCGCGCTGAAAGCTTAGATTACTGTCGCCCGACCTTGAGTAAAGAGCCAGCGATCCATATCCAAGCTGGCCGTCACCCTGTCGTTGAGCAAGTGATGAATGAACCCTTCATTGCCAACCCAATTGAGCTCAATCCGCAACGAAAAATGTTGATCATTACCGGGCCTAACATGGGCGGTAAATCGACCTACATGCGCCAAACTGCATTGATTACTTTATTAGCGCATATCGGTTGCTATGTGCCAGCAGAAGCAGCACACATCGGTTCGATTGACCGCATCTTCACCCGCATTGGTGCATCGGACGATCTCGCCTCTGGTCGCTCTACTTTCATGGTTGAAATGACCGAAACTGCCAACATTTTGCATAATGCGACACAAAATAGCTTGGTATTGATGGATGAAATTGGCCGCGGAACCAGTACCTATGATGGGTTATCATTGGCTTGGGCAAGTGCACAATGGCTCGCAAGCCAAATTGGCGCGCTAACGCTATTTGCCACTCATTATTTTGAACTGACCGAGCTGCCAAACCAGCTACCTCACTTAGCCAACGTGCATTTAGATGCCGTGGAACATGGCGATAGCATTGCCTTTATGCATGCGGTTCAAGAAGGAGCGGCAAGTAAATCTTACGGCCTAGCAGTGGCAGGTCTTGCTGGCGTGCCTAAAACAGTGATCAAAAACGCGCGCGCTAAACTGTCGCAGCTTGAATTACTAAGCCAGCAACAACCTAATAGCAGTAAAAGCTCAACTGTAGATATTGCTAATCAACTCAGTTTGATCCCAGACCCAAGCGAAGTCGAACAGGCATTAGCAGCTATTGATCCTGACGATCTAACGCCTCGCCAAGCGTTAGAAGCACTTTATCGCTTGAAGAAGCTAATGTAACAATCTGATATTAAAAATAAAAAAGGCATCGATTTTAAGTCGGTGCCTTTTGTGCTTTTATGCAATAGTTTTATAAATCAACGGTTTTATAAATCAATGGTTTTATGAATCAAGGTCTTGTTGAACCAACCTTTAGTCGTATTCAACATTAAACAGCGCTTCCATGTTCAAGCCTTGTTTAACCAAGATCTCTCTCAAACGACGTAGGCCTTCCACTTGAATTTGACGAACTCGTTCACGAGTTAAGTTAATTTCGCGCCCTACCTCTTCTAAGGTGGACGGTTCATAACCTAATAGTCCAAAACGGCGTGCAAGTACCTCTTTTTGTTTTGGGTTCAGTTCATCTAACCAATTCAGTAGTGATTCACGGATATCATCATCTTGCGTAGAAATTTCAGGATCAGAGTTGTTCGCATCTGGGATGATATCGAGTAGTGCTTTATCACCATCGCCGCCAATCGGTGTATCAACAGAACTGATACGCTCGTTCAGACGTAGCATTTTACTGACATCTTCTACTGGCTTATCCAGTTGGAACGCAATTTCTTCTGCGGTAGGTTCGTGATCTAACTTCTGCGACAGCTCGCGAGCCGTGCGAAGGTAGATATTCAACTCTTTAACGACATGAATTGGCAAACGGATAGTGCGCGTTTGGTTCATTAATGCACGTTCAATGGTTTGACGGATCCACCAAGTAGCATAGGTTGAGAATCTAAAGCCACGTTCTGGATCAAATTTTTCTACCGCGCGGATCAAGCCTAAATTACCCTCTTCAATTAGATCGAGCAAAGCTAAGCCACGATTACCATAACGGCGAGAAATTTTAACGACCAAACGTAAGTTACTTTCGATCATGCGTTTACGAGCAGCTTCATCGCCTCTCAGTGAACGACGAGCATAAAGTACTTCTTCTTGGGCTGTTAATAATGGAGAAAAACCAATCTCGCTAAGATACATCTGTGTTGCATCTAAGCTTTTTGTTGACGCGTCAAATCCTTCTTTAGCATCTTCGATTTGAACATCGTCATCGCTTTGGCTTTTAGTGATGGTGAGTTCTTCATCAACCTCAATCGAATCCATGATCTCTTGGTCTTCAAACTCTTCGACTTTCGTTACTGCATTGCTGATACTCATAGCGCCTCCCCCTGGCGAGCTAGCAAGACATTACTACTTTCTAATGTCGCTACATGACTCTTTCAAGTATGTTTACGGTAAGTAGCGTTTTGGATTCACCGACTTACCTTGATAACGAATTTCAAAGTGTAAACGAACACTGCTGGTTCCTGAGCTGCCCATGGTTGCTATTTTTTGGCCAGCTTTAACACTTTGTCCTTCTTTTACCAGTAACCGATCGTTATGAGCATAAGCACTGAGGTAGTTATCGTTATGTTTAACAATCACAAGATTGCCGTAACCTCTTAATGCATTTCCCGAATAGACAACGGTTCCTGCAGCAGTTGATAAAATGGATTGACCACGCTGTCCTGCGATATCGATCCCTTTATTTCCTTGATCGCCTGCTGAAAAGTTTTTAATTATTCTCCCTTGTGTCGGCCATAACCATTTTGAAACTTTATCATCTTTTGGTTTAGCAAAGGTTACATTAGCATTAACATTTTGCTTACCTTTTGAATCAACATACTCTTTTGATTTCGATTGTTCAACTACCTTAGGAGGATCTTTCTTTGCGACTTTGGTCGAAGAACTTGCGGCATTAGATCCACTATTTTGATTAGAGTTTTTACTCACTCCGTCTACAACCATTGGGGGGGAAACTAAGCCAGCCATTGTGCTCGAAGGGGCTGCAGCCACAATGACTTCTGTTACACCACTACCACCGTAAGCAGGAGGCGTGTAATTGGGGATCCATAATTTGAGTTTTTGACCGGGATGAATGGTGTAAGGTTTTTTTAAATTATTGAAACGGATCAAGTCGTTTACATTTTTATCTGTGACATAAGATATAAAATAGAGCGTATCGCCTTTTTGCACTTCGTAAAAACTGCCGCGATAACTACCACGAGGAATGGCATTATAGTCTTTATTGAGCCCAGAAACGGGTGCAGGAGTATGAGCAGCACATCCGATAAGGACGCTACTCATTAGCACCATTATTACTCTGTTTCTTAGGTTACTCATCATCACTAAGCTAAATCACCGGCAACTAAAGGAACAAAACGCACCATCTCAATGGTGTTAGAAATAAAATCATCGCCTTGGCGAACTATTTTCAATAACTGTTGCTCACTACTGCCGACAGGGATCACTAAACGGCCACCTTCCGCAAGCTGATCAAGCAGCGCATTTGGGACAAATTCGGCCGCTGCCGTAACAATGATCGCATCAAAAGGAGCTTTAGCATCCCAGCCCAACCAGCCATCACCATGCTTAGTGGAGACGTTATAAATATCAAGTTGCTTTAAACGACGCTTCGCGTCCCACTGTAATGACTTGATCCGTTCAATCGAATACACGTGCTCAACCAACTGGGCAAGCACAGCGGTTTGATAACCCGATCCTGTGCCAATTTCTAAGACCTTACTCTGCGGCTCAAGTTCTAAAAGCTGCGTCATTTTTGCCACAATGTAAGGTTGTGAAATCGTTTGTCCTTGGCCTATCGGCAAGGCATTGTTGTCATAGGCTTGATGCATCATCGCCTGAGAAACAAAGCTTTCTCTTGGCAAACAATGAATGGCATCCAAAACGGTTTGATCTTGGATACCATTCGCGATCAGAAATTCAATTAATCTGTCGGCATGTGGATTGGCCATTACCCTTTTTCCTTCAACCAGTTATCCATACTTGGCAGTGACTCATGAGCCGTGAGATCAACCTGCAACGGCGTCAAGGAGACATAGCCATGCTCAATCGCATAGAAATCAGTCCCTTGCCCTGCATCTTGCTCTTTACCCGGAGGACCTAACCAATAAATATCATGCCCACGAGGATCTTTCTGCTTAATCATACTTTCTGCGTGATGGCGAGCACCTAAACGCGTCACTTGAATACCCGCTAACTCCCCAAATGGACGATCTGGTACGTTCACATTCAATAATCGATTGGTTGGGATCGGGGCATTGAGATGCTGTTCGACCAACTGGCGTGCTATCTGCGCTGCCGTAGTAAAATTAGCCGTCCCGACCAATGAAAACGCGATCGCTTGCACCCCAAGAAAGTGCCCTTCCATCGCCGCCGCAACCGTGCCCGAATAGAGCACGTCATCGCCCAAATTCGCACCATGATTGATGCCTGTCAGCACCAAATCAGGCAGATCATCTTTGAGCAGTTCATTGAGTGCAAAATGCACACAATCGGTTGGTGTGCCTTGCACTGAATAGGTATTGGGTGCAATGAGATCCACACGAAGCGGCTGCTCTAATGTCAGCGAATTGGAGGCTCCTGACCGATTACGATCCGGCGCGACAATCACGATCTCGGCGAGATCCGCCAGCTCGCGTGCTAGGGTATTTAAACCTTGCGCGTATACACCATCATCATTGCTTAATAAAATCTTCATCGAGTTTTTTCCTTAGAACTCGCGTTCAACCGCTATCTCTTCAACCAATTCGCGAATGACTGAGGTAGCAAAACTTCCTGCATCTAAATCAAAACGTAACGTCACATTGTCTTGTTCAACTGTCCAAGAAAGATTCTGAGGCTTAAGCATCACCGTCCTGCGCTCATGACGCATACGATTGCTGCGGATCAGTGCCATCAAGTCAGGTTCAGCATCAAGGTGAACTTGTTCTAAATCTAAAGCCTCGCCTTGCGTCGGTAGTGCGTTATCGCCCGCCAAAGCAGCACTTATTTGCACTTCATTCAATGCCAGTTTGTTATTGAGATCGGTAAGATTCGCCAAGGTGACTAAGATCGTGTTATCTCCCTCAAGTGCGATATCTCCTTCGATAAATTGGTGTAACTTATCTTGCTCGATACGGGCAGAGACAATTTGGTTGAAAATCCACGAACGGGCCGCCGAGAGATACAAACTGCGCTGATTTTGGTTACGTGAACGCACGTTCTCTTTTCCCCAGCGACGCGCTTCACTGAGGTTATTGCCGTGATTGCCAAAACGTTGGCTACCAAAATAATTAGGCACACCGTGCGTGGCGATGTGCTCTAATCGCGTCACTACTTCGGCGGTGTCGGTGACTTCAGAAAGCGTGATTTCAAAATGATTGCCGACTAAATCTCCGGGGCGCAACTTTTTATTGTGACGCGTAGTTTCCAGAATTTCGATGCTCGGATATTGAGCCAAAAACTCGGTGAAATCTGGCGTCTCACCTTTTGGTAAATGTACACTGAGCCACTGCTGCGTAACCGCATGACGATCTTTCAGACCAGCCCAACTCACATCTTTTGATTTCACACCACATGCTTTAGCCAATTCATTGACCACAAAACTGGTATTTTCACCAGTTTTACGAATATGAACCATTAAGTGTTCACCACTTCCTGCCAGTTCGAATCCTAAGTCTTCAATCACTTTAAAGTGCTCTGGCTTGGCTTTTATTTTGGCTTTAGCGGCTGGTTTACCACAAAGGTAAGCCAATGAAGATAATATATCTGACATGTTTTCATCCGTCGCTGACGCGAGTTGGCGGTAATAATAAAAACAGCGACGCATGAGCCGCTATTGCGCGTTACTGAGCGTGCCATTCGTTGGCGGTAGTCCATCAATAACGTGTTTTCACATAGAAGGATAGGCAAGGGAATTGCCATTACCTCTTCAATTTGGGTCGTTTTATTAAGGCGATATTATGCTTTGATCAACCGTGCATTTAATCTGTAGTACATTTGATCAATAAGACAACCGCTTCGCAAGCAATACCTTCTTTGCGCCCAGTGAAACCAAGGTGCTCGGTTGTGGTTGCTTTGACGTTAATATTATCTAGCGTCGTTTCAAGATCTTGCGCAATGGCAGCGCACATCGCTTCAATATACGGCGCCATCTTCGGCGCTTGCGCGATAATGGTGACGTCGGCATTTCCTAAACGGTAGCCTTGCGCTTTCACACGGCGATAGACATCTTTCAATAATTCACGGCTATCTGCCCCTTTCCATTTATCATCAGTATCGGGGAAATGGCGGCCAATATCACCTGCGGCAATCGCGCCAAGCAGCGCATCACTTAAAGCATGCAAGGCGACATCACCATCGGAATGAGCAATTAAGCCTTGCTCATAAGGAACGGCAATTCCCCCAATGATGACTGGGCCTTCACCGCCAAATTTATGAACATCAAAACCGTGGCCAATTCTAATCATGGTTATTTCCTATTGCGGCTAGTGAGGAAGTACGACCTAAATAAAACTCAGCTAAAGCGAGATCTTCGGGTTGCGTAATTTTGAGATTATCCGCTCGCCCAGCGACCAACGCTGGATGTAACCCTTGCCACTCCATTGCGGATGCTTCATCGGTGATGATGACTTGCTGATCTAACGCGTCCGACAAAGCCTCAAAAAGCGGCTTGGCTCTAAACATCTGGGGGGTGAATGCATGCCATAATGCGACGCGATCAACGGTATGATCAATGTTGTTTTCGCCATCAGCACGCTTCATTGTGTCTCGAACGGGTGCAGCTAAAATCGCACCTACTGGATGCTCTTTAGCTGTCGTAATCAATCGGTCAATATCTGCAAAAGTAAGACAAGGCCGCGCTGCATCATGCACGAGAACCCATTCACCTAGGGAATTAGCTAAAACATATTGCAGCGCAGAGAGCACCGAGTCGGCTCGCTCTTGACCACCGCTGACGCGAATAACATTGGGATTAGTGGCTAATGGCAGAGCAAAATAGTAAGGATCATCGTCACTGACGGCGACAACAACGCGATCAATATTAGGGTGCGCGAGCAGCGTCGCTATTGTGTGTTCGAGAACGGTTTTGTTGTGTATGGTTAAATACTGTTTCGGACGATCCGCTTGCATTCGGCTGCCAACACCAGCAGCCGGTACAATCGCGGTAAGAGAAAGCGTACTGTGCGGCATTTATTGACTATCCTCACCGACCAATCGATAGAAAGTTTCACCTTCTTTTATCATTCCTAATTCATGACGCGCTCGCTCTTCAATCGCGTCCAATCCTTGTCGTAAATCATCAATTTCGACGAACATTTCCGAATTTCGTAGCGTTAGGTTTTCGTTTACTTGTTGCTGCACGTCAATTTCATCGACAATGGTTCGATAATCAGCAATGCCATTTTTACCGAGCCACAAATCGTACTGTAATAAACCGAATAATAACGCCAATGTCACCGCAAAAAGTCGCATCACATCTATAACCATTCAAAACGTTCACTATGAAAGAGAACGTAAACGATAAACAAAGCGTGCTGTTTAAAAAAAGTGACGCTCTAACACAGCACGAAAATGATGGCTATTTATACCACAAGCCTTTATTTAACTCATCATTAGGAACGCAAATAAGCCGCCACCCAGAATTAAACGGTAAATGACAAACGGAGTCATGCCCATTTTAGAAATCAGTTTTAAGAAGAAATGGATACAAATATAAGCACTGATAAAGGAGGTCAGGATACCCGTCGTTAAGAAACCAAAATGCACAGGTTCGCCACTGGTCACCAGCTTTAACCCTAAATAGCCACCCGCCAAAACAATGATAGGAATCGACATCAAGAAAGAAAAACGCGCGGCCGCTTCACGAGTAAAACCAAGATACAACGCCGCAGTGATGGTCGCTCCTGAGCGAGAGGTACCGGGGATAACCGCAACCGCTTGTGCCAAACCAATCATCAGCGATTTTTTCCAATCGGCTTGGTATTCATCATCCGCTAATGGAGCGTTTTTATCGACATACCACAGTAATAGACCAAAAATAATAGTGGTGGTTGCTATCACCCAAGCACTGCGTAGGTAGAGTTCAACAATATCTTTCATAAAAAAGCCGAAAATACAGGCAGGAATGGTTGCTAGTACGATCATCCATGCCAGTTTCGATTCTTTACTGCGCTCGCCTTTAAAAATCGAGGCAAAAAAAGCGCGCAGTAAAGTCACGACTTCTTTCCTAAAATAGATAACCACGGCAGCTAATGTGCCGACATGCACCGCCACATCAAAGGCAAGACCTTGATCTTCCCAGCCTAAAATGGCTGAAGGCAAAATTAAATGGGCGGAGCTGGAGATAGGTAAAAATTCGGTTAAGCCTTGAATCAAAGCCAAAAAAAACGCTTCTAAATAACTCATTACTGACTCTTATTAATTAATGTCGAACCAAAGTTTGACAGGGGTGAGCGATTCTAAGTTGATCGCCTGTTGCCATATTTGACGCACACTACGACCATCATTGGGAACGATCCGTTCCGGTGACAAATCGTAAAGTGGTTGTATGACAAATGGATATTTAAAGATATCACTGCGTGGCAGTTCAGGATCTTGCGCTGAAATTTCTTCACCAAACAAGATGATATCGAGATCTAAGGTGCGATCTTGAAATTTTTTCGCCTGCGGGTCGCGCCCCCATCGAGATTCAATCGCTCGAAGTTGCGCCACGAAATCACTCAACGAAAGCCTTGTTTCCAGCGCAACGACTAAATTATAAAAAGCCGCACTATTGAAACCAACCGATGCACATTCGTAAATGGTCGAGATCTGTAGATGATTTCCGATGGTCGACAATTCCTCGATGGCTGCTTCGATATGTTTGCGTCTTTCAATATTAGAACCGACGCCAACATAGACCGTCGTCATGCATGGCCTCGTTCAATGATAACGCCAACACTGGATGCCTGTGCTACCGCGCCGGGCTTTGCTAAGCGAATTTTAACCCAAGGAACGGAAAAACGCTGCATCAGAAGCTCTGCTACTTCTTCTGCAACACGCTCTACCAATAAAAAGCGACCATTTTCAATATGTGCGATCACCGCTTGACTCACTTGTGCGTAGTCTAATGCATCGCTCACATCATCACTTTTACCTGCGGGTTGATTGTCGTGCGCCATTTCGATGTCGAGCACCAACTTCTGCTTAATCTCTTGTTCCCAATCATACACGCCAATGGTCGTAATTACCGTCAGCTGTTCAATAAAGACTTTGTCCATTTTTGCGTCTCTTCCTCTAGAGGTCGGATACCCTAATTACGTAAAAAATCGTACTATTTTGCCTAATCGCGATATCATATACCCAAACTGAGTCGAGATGCGAAATCCAAAACATTTTTTTGCTTTTCATCATGGTTAACAATGGCTTGTGAACTTGCTTTAGGGCATTTCCACTGCAGAGGTACTTATGACACCACTCGCACTGATAATGATCATTTCTGCCTATTTACTGGGTTCGATCTCAAGTGCGGTGTTGATCTGCCGTTTATTACGCCTGCCCGATCCTCGCAATATGGGCTCAAATAACCCCGGTGCAACTAACGTATTACGCATTGGTGGAAAAAAAGCCGCCATCGCGGTACTGCTGTGTGACATGCTCAAAGGTACTATTCCCGTATGGGGCAGCTACTATTTGGGGATTGACCCCATTCTATTGGGCCTAGTCGCCATCGCCGCTTGCCTTGGCCATATGTATCCTATTTTCTTTCATTTTAAAGGCGGAAAAGGTGTTGCAACAGCACTGGGAGCCATCGCACCGATCGGTTTAGATCTCACCGCACTTATCATATTGACTTGGGTCAGCGTTGCATTTTTATTTCGCTATTCATCCTTAGCGGCTTTGGTTACCGTGCTGCTCGCTCCGTTCTACACTTGGTTGATCAAACCGCAATATACCTTACCGGTAGCAATGCTGTGCTGCCTTATCGTGTTTCGTCATCACCAAAATATTAAACGGTTATTGGCTGGCACAGAGCCGAAAGTGGGTGAGAAAAAAACGCTTGGTTCTTGAGCTAGCTTGGATGATGGATAAACCCGCTTGCAAATAACGTCAATGACGAATAAGTAAAAGGCCTCTTACGAAGCCTTTTTTGATTAAGCATGACCCGGTAATTAGGGAAGACTAGCTAAGCGCTTTTTTCAAGAAACGGGTCAACATGGCGGTAACGTATTCAGGTTGTTCTAAGTTACTGATATGTCCAGCATTAGCAATAACCTCTAACTCACTGCCGTGAATGGCATCATTCATTAAGTAAGCCTCAAGAGGCGGACGAGGCATATCTTCAGCGCCAGCTGCAATCAACACTGGCAACCTCAATTGTTCCACCTCTTCAATCATGTCACGACGACCGAAGATCATTTTCCCCAACCGAGCCACTTCCACCGCTTGTTGACCAGTAAGCGCCGATAAATGTTGCTTGAATCCAGCCACTAATGTCGGAGATTGCTGCTCGCCATCTTTTGCAAAAAACATCGGTACAACTGCATCAACAATCGGTAATGGCACTTGCTGCATCGCCGCAATCGCATCGAGCATGGCAAAATATTTTGCATGGCTGACTTCAGGCTCTAGACCAACAAAGGTATCCATCATCACTAATGATTTCACGCGCGCAGGCGCAAGAACGGCTAACTCAGCCCCCCACATTCCACCTACAGAAAGACCAATGATAGAAAACTGCTCAATCGATAAGTGGTCCATCAAAGCCAAAATATGCTGAGCATAATCTTTCAGTGTGTTCATGGATGACGGTGCGAAATCTGACTGACCATGCGCCCATAAATCAGGCACGATACAGCGGTAGTGTTGACTCAACGCTTCCACCTGAGGTGCCCACATTGCGCTATCCCACAGATAGCTGTGACCGAAAACAAGCACTTCACCTTGCCCTTGATCCAAATAACGCATCTGGCAATCATCAATAACAAATGTCTTCATTGTGAATCCAATATTAGTAAAGTAGGTTGGCATTGTAGCATTGATATGAGCGATAACAGCTCAGAGCAGAATGTAAGCAATGGCTAATTAAAATCAATACAGAACGCCACAGAAACGGAAGTACCAAAGAACAAAACGGCCTCTAAAAAGAGACCGTTGTGACACCCGCTAAATAATGGGTTTAAGTTGATCAATCGGCCAGCGAGGTGTTGCCTGCACAGCTAAATCGACTGTTTCACCATTTTTTAAACGCTGCATACCCGCATAAGCAATCATTGCACCGTTGTCGGTACAAAACTCAGTACGTGGGTAATACACTTCGCCACCAATTTTTTTCGCCAGTGCGCCAAGCTCTGCGCGTAACTGTTTATTGGCACTCACGCCACCGGCAATAACAATACGTTTCATGCCAGTTTGCTCAAGGGCGCGTTTGCACTTAATCACTAAAGTGCCACACACCGCCTCTTGAAAGGCATACGCAATATCCGCTCGGGTCTGATCATCATTCTCATTAGCTGCAATCGTATTGGCTGTAAATGTTTTTAAACCAGAGAAACTCATGTCTAACCCTGGTCGATCCGTCATCGGACGCGGAAACTTAAAACGCCCTGGCGTTCCTTTTTCAGCCAAACGAGCCAACAATGGCCCCCCAGGATAATCAAGCCCCATCAGCTTCGCGGTTTTATCAAACGCCTCACCGGCCGCGTCATCAATAGACTCTCCGAGGATCTTATATTCACCAATCCCTTTCACCTCTACCATCATGGAATGACCACCGGAAACCAGTACGGCCACAAACGGAAACGGAGGCGGATTATCTTCAAGCATCGGAGCTAAAAGGTGCCCTTCCATATGGTGAACAGGCACCGCAGGCACATTCCACGCATAAGCCAAACTACGGCCAATCGTCGCGCCAACAAGCAGCGCACCCACTAAACCAGGACCTGCGGTGTAAGCCACGCCATCAATATCCGCAGGCGTCAAATTCGCTTCAGCCATCGCTGCTTTTATCAGTGGAATGGTCTTTTTAACATGGTCTCTAGAAGCAAGCTCCGGCACCACACCGCCGTAATCGGCGTGCAGTTTTACTTGGCTGTACAATTGATGAGAAAGTAAGCCTTTCTCTTCGTCATAAATGGCGATGCCAGTCTCGTCACACGAGGTTTCAATACCAATAATGCGCATAATTTTCTCAGCACGCTTTCATCAACAATTGGAAATGGCCGCCATGTTACCCCGCCTTGGCTCCGTAAACAAATTTTGTACAGACTATAATCGACAAAGTGCTTTACAAAGCTATTGCGATCGGATTAAAATTCCGCACCATTTTTGATCAAGCTGATAACCGAGCAAACAGACAAGAAATCTTGTGGTTTAAGCCTCAAAATATCAGCGTTAACGAATAACCCCTGAGGTGAAAGGCATATGCCAATAGTTAAAGTACGTGAAAACGAACCGTTCGATGTTGCATTACGTCGTTTCAAGCGCTCTTGCGAAAAAGCAGGTATCCTTTCTGAAGTGCGTCGTCGTGAGCACTATGAAAAACCAACTACCGTTCGCAAACGCGCTAAAGCAGCAGCTCAAAAGCGTCACGCTAAGAAGCTAGCTCGCGAAAACGCACGTCGCGTTCGCCTGTACTAATAACCTTTTTCCATTAAGGAACGAGAGTTATGGCTCTAATTGATATCCTCAAAGAAGAGCAAAAATTAGCGATGAAAGCCAAGGATAAAGTACGCCTTGGCACTATTCGTTTAGCCTTATCCGCGATCAAACAACGAGAAGTCGACGAGCAGATCACTCTGAACGACGACGATATTCTTGCTGTGATGGTAAAAATGGTTAAACAGCGTCGCGACTCTGTCGCTCAATATGAAGCTGCCAATCGTCAAGATCTCGCAGATGCAGAGCAAGCAGAAATCACTATCCTTGAGGCATTTATGCCTCAGCCGTTGAGCGATGATGAAGTGAGCGCATTAATTGATGATGCGATCACCCAGTCCGCTGCTGCTGGCATGCAAGACATGGGGAAAGTGATGGCTGTCTTGAAACCGCAAATTCAAGGGCGTGCAGATATGGGTAAAGTCAGCGGATTAGTTCGAACTAAACTCGCTTAAATGCCCGCATCAAATTGCATCAAGCCGTGCTATCCTCTGGAGCGCACGGCTTGTTTGTATCTAATCATTCGTTTTAATCTTTTCTTTTAGGTTTTATGGCAGGACACATCCCTCGCAGTTTTATTGATGATCTCCTTGCTCGACTTGATATTGTCGACATCATAGACGCACGTGTGAAACTTAAGAAAAAAGGTAAGAACTACGGTGCTTGCTGCCCATTCCATAATGAAAAAACGCCCTCATTTAGTGTAAGCCAAGAAAAACAGTTCTATCACTGCTTTGGTTGTGGCGTGCATGGCAACGCCATCGACTTCATGATGGAATATGAACGCCTTGAATTCGTCGAGGCCATCGAAGAATTGGCTTCTTTTGTGGGGCTAGAAGTTCCCCGAGAGCAACGCTCTAGTGGCCATTTCTCATCAGCCCCTAAAGCAGCCAATAGTGAAGAAAAACGCACCCTTTATGACTTAATGGGCAGCATTGCGCAGTTTTACCGCAACCAACTCAAAGTTCCGGGTAATCGTCATGCCATCGAGTATCTGAAAGATCGCGGTCTTTCTGGCGAAATCGTGCAGAAATTTGGTATTGGCTATATCGCTGACGAATGGGATTTAGTGCGCAAAAACTTCGGTCAGCAACAAGAAAGCCAAGAGATGCTCGTCACTGGCGGTATGTTGATCGAAAATGACAAAGGCAACCGCTACGATCGTTTTCGTGGACGTATTATGTTTCCCATTCGCGACCGCCGCGGACGAGTGATCGGCTTTGGTGGACGCGTTACGGGTGATGGAACGCCAAAATACCTGAACTCCCCAGAAACCCCCATTTTCCATAAAGGTAAAGAGCTGTATGGCCTATACGATGTCATGCAAGCCTATCGTGAACCCCCGCAAATATTAGTTGTTGAAGGTTATATGGATGTGGTGGCTCTGGCGCAATATGGAGTGGACTACTCGGTTGCTTCGCTAGGAACCTCAACTACTGGCGATCACCTGCAACTGCTTTTTCGCCAAACCAATACGGTGGTCTGTTGCTATGATGGTGACCGAGCAGGACGAGAAGCGGCGTGGCGCGCACTGGAAAATGCGTTGAGTTATCTCAAAAGTGGCAATATTCTTAAATTTCTGTTTTTACCTGATGGTGAAGACCCAGATAGCTACATCAGAACCCATGGAAAAGCGGCCTTTGAACAGTTAGTGCAAGATGCTGAACCCTTATCCAAATACCTATTTACCAACCTACTGTCACAAGTTGATGTCGGTAATAACGAAGGGAAAGCAGCGCTTGAGGCGCTGGCATTACCACTGATTAATAAAGTGCCAGACACATCTCTACAAGCGCAATTGCTCAAAATATTAGGGCAAAAAACTGGGATTTATAAAAAGCCATCACTGCCAGAATCAGACAAACACCGCTCACAGCCACACAAAGAGCTCAAACGCACACCGATGCGTGAAGTGATCGCTTTGCTTATTCAAAATCCAAGCTATGCTGAAATGGTGCCTGATATTTCCAGCGTTCAATCCTTGCCCATACCCGGTTTAAGTTTATTAATTGAGGTACTTGAGAATTGTCAAGCGTACCCCAATATTACTACAGGCCAATTGCTTGAACACTGGCGCGGTAATAAAAACGAGACCCTTCTGTCTCGCCTCGCAAGTTGGGAAATTCCACTTGTTGAAGACAATCAAGAAGAACTATTTTTAGATTCATTGGACAAAATATTGGCTCAATGCATCGAAAAGCAAATTGAAAACCTGCAGGCAAAAGAAAGAAGCGTCGGTTTATCAGCCGAAGAGAGACGGGAGCTTCAAGACTTAATGAAAGACTTGAAAGCGTAACCCAGTTTAAATAGTCAGCAATGAATAAATTTGTTAGTATATGTGGTTTGCATTTCGCATACTAATTCCTTCACCAGATATGAAGTTGGATACCGTCTATGGATCAAAATCCGCAGTCACAGCTAAAACTACTTGTCATTAAAGGCAAAGAGCAAGGCTATCTGACCTACGCCGAAGTAAATGACCACCTACCAGCAGAAATCGTAGATTCCGAGCAGGTAGAAGATATCATTCAGATGATCAATGACATGGGCATTAAGGTGGTAGAAACTGCCCCTGATGCCGATGATCTTGCTCTAAATGATGACAACGCAATCACCGATGAGGATGCTGCTGAAGCTGCAGCCGCTGCATTATCCAGTGTAGAAAGCGAAATTGGTCGTACTACCGACCCTGTGCGCATGTATATGCGCGAAATGGGTACCGTAGAACTGCTGACTCGCGAAGGTGAAATTGATATCGCCAAGCGTATTGAAGATGGTATTAACCAAGTTCAACGCGCAGTGGCTGAATATCCAGGCACCATTCCATACATCTTAGAGCAATTTGACAAAGTTCTTGCTGAAGAACTTCGTTTAACAGACCTGATCTCAGGTTTTGTTGATCCTGACTCAGATGCAACGAACGCCCCAACAGCGACCCATATCGGTTCAGAGCTTGCTAGCGCTGACCTTGCTGATGAAGACGACCTCGATGATGACGACGATGACGACAGCGAAGATACTGACTCTGAAGAAGATGCAGGAATCGACCCTGAGCTTGCGCTAGAAAAATTCACCGAACTACGCAACAAGTATCAAAATCTTCAACTCGCGAAAAATGAGCATGGCTATGACAGCAATAAAGCCGCCCAAGCTACCGAGTTGATGCTGGATATTTTCCGTGAATTCCGACTCACGCCAAAGCAATTTGACTACCTAGTCAACAAGCTTCGCACCTCTATGGATCGTGTTCGTACTCAAGAACGTCTGATCATGAGAGCTGCGGTCGAATACGGTAAAATGCCTAAGAAATCATTCATTGCCTTATTCACTGGCAATGAATCAAGCGATGCATGGTTAGATGAAGTACTTGCTTCAGAAAAACCTTATGCAGAAAAAATCAGACAGCAAGAAGAAGATATTCGTCGTTCAATTCATAAATTGAAAATGATCGAAGAAGAAACGTCTTTGAATGTGCAAAACATTAAAGACATCAGCCGTCGCATGTCTATCGGTGAAGCGAAAGCTCGTCGAGCGAAAAAAGAGATGGTTGAAGCAAACTTGCGTCTGGTTATTTCTATCGCGAAGAAATACACCAACCGTGGCCTGCAGTTCTTGGATCTTATCCAAGAAGGTAATATCGGCCTGATGAAAGCGGTAGATAAGTTTGAATACCGCCGTGGTTATAAGTTCTCAACTTACGCCACTTGGTGGATTCGCCAAGCTATCACACGTTCAATTGCAGACCAAGCACGTACTATTCGTATTCCAGTGCACATGATCGAAACGATCAATAAACTGAATCGAATCTCACGTCAGATGCTGCAAGAGATGGGCCGTGAGCCTCTGCCAGAAGAATTGGCAGAACGCATGCAAATGCCAGAAGATAAAATTCGTAAAGTACTGAAAATTGCTAAAGAGCCAATCTCTATGGAGACACCTATCGGTGACGACGAAGATTCGCATCTTGGTGACTTTATCGAGGATACAACCCTTGAACTACCACTTGATTCTGCTACGGCCACCAGCCTAAGAGCAGCGACTCGTGACGTTCTTGCTGGCCTAACCCCTCGTGAAGCGAAAGTACTGCGTATGCGTTTCGGTATTGATATGAATACAGACCATACGCTAGAAGAAGTTGGTAAGCAGTTTGACGTAACGCGTGAGCGTATCCGCCAAATTGAAGCGAAAGCACTGCGTAAACTGCGTCACCCAAGCCGCTCTGAAACATTGCGCAGCTTCCTAGACGAGTAATCGCAACCTATCCAATCTAAAAGGTGAGCACAAGCTCACCTTTTTTGTATCTCATGGTTTAAGTGGATAAAAACTAAGCGCATTTACCCTATTTTGCGGGTAGACACTCATAACTGCATCCCCTATAATCACACACCTAATTTGGCCCCTTAGCTCAGTGGTTAGAGCAGTCGACTCATAATCGATTGGTCCCCAGTTCAAGTCTGGGAGGGGCCACCACTTTCTCTCCGATAACATCCGTCAAAACCTACAAAGCCAATTAAATCAATACGTACCAAATTATTCAGCATTCATAGTCTCTTGTGACATCAATGATTTAATGTACCATCGAATGTACTAACGGCTAAATATCGACTGTTCTGGTGGTACATCATGGCGAAAAGAATAGCCCCTTAGCTAACACTCAAGCCAAACAAGCTAAAGAATCTAGAGTCCATCCTATCCAACATGGGGTGAGCGCCTATAGGATTATTGGCTTGTGACTAAATCGAATAATCGAAAACGATGATCTCTTCGAGCAAAGGACGAAAGACATCCTTTAGCACGTTATGCTCTGGATGAGGTAGGTAATTTTGGCGTGCTTGCTCATCGGTAAATGTCATTAAAACGCTGTGAGTATAACCTTGGTTTTTACCTTCAGGGCTGTCGTTCACGCCCCACTCAACGGCAGCGACCCCCTCGATTTTCTCTGGCATGGCTTCAAACAGCGACTTGAGCTGTTGAATGTCGGCAGGCTGAGCTTGTGGTTTGAATTTGATTAATAAGATATGGCGGATCATTGCTCGCTCCGTTTCTGTCTGTAGAATTTCTTTTTCATAAAGAGGGATAACGCTGGCTCACTGGTGCTAAAGCTGCTGTGCTTAAAACAACAAAGCGGCACTCAAGGTTTGAAGCGCCGCTTTATTGATTAAATGGGTTACAACCTTAACCGATATTGACCGATGAGCCACCAATAATTACGCCACCGCAGTCAACGGCATCGCCGACTCGCGCGGCGGGCTTGCCATCAATCATAACGCTACCCGAGCCCCCTTTAATTGCACGTGGGTGGCTTGGGTTGTTCGGCTTATCATGAGGCTCTAGCGGGTCGCCCTGCCTTGCCACTGCTTTGCCATCAATTTTTACCGTCGGTGACCCAGCGGTGATCGGCGTAGGAGGAAAACCATCATGATCGGATCCGATATCTCCTACTAATGCACCATTTGCCATTGATTTGCTCCTTATCAGATTCGTTGATTAAGCTTGTTGCGATGTTGTTTTACTTTAAGGGTTTAGGTAGTTTATGCCGTATTATATCGGCTAAAGTATTCACCTTAGCAACTAATCCACCCAGTCATCACGGCTAGTGAAACCATCGATATATACCATTGGCGTTATATCATTCATGAATAACTTAACTTTTTCATTTATCTTTGCTCTTTCTTCTTCATTCAAAGTATGAACATCAAAAGCATACTTTCCTGATAAACCTTTATAGAGAGCATTATAGAAATATTCATCTTCACTGCCTCTATTAGAACGATGATATTTATATTGCACTGTGCTTGTAGAACCCAGTTTTAAAGCTATATTTATTAATCTCTCACTCTCTTCCTGTGCTGTATTCTCTAACAAGAAGGATAATTTATTTATGGCAGGTATATAATTGTTATTGGCGGCAATCGTTAATAAATCGATAGCTAATTGGTACTGCTCTACGGTTTTGGATTCAGACTTATTTTTACTCGGCGAATAAATTAAAATGGTATTGACATAATCCATCAAGGGTTGGTAATAATGTGCTTGAGAAAAGCGAATCACCTCTTGAATATACTGAACTCGATTATCTTTCGATTGCTCTAACTCTTGCTGTTTTAGTAAAAAATATTGAGCACGCAGATCGCCTTGCGCAGCGAGAGGTTTAAAAAGCTCGATGGATTTATTGAAATGTTCTAGTGTACAATTTTTTTCGCCAAAATAGCTAACACAACCACTACTGATTAAACCTGGAGAAAGCATGATGTAGGCATAAGGATTATCATCCTCCATTGCTGTTTGATAAAGAGACAATGCTTTAGGTCTATTATTGATACTGGAGCGATATATAAGTTTTGCGTACCAAACCATTGCATCACTATCATTTTCGTCAATCAGAGCTTGTAATTTATTCGAGGCTAAATCATGTCTTCCATGTTGAATATTAAACAATATATCATACATCTTATCTCCCGGCTTTACGGTGCTCGAAATATAAGGATCATCCGATTTCTGATTAATATTCTCGGTAATAAATGGCTGAAATAGGGCAATATCATCTTGTGGATTAGGCTTGCAAGCAACGAGCCCAACCATAACGCTCAGCAGCAAGACAAGACGGACAAGTCGATTAGGATAAAGCTTCATGAACACTCCAATTGATAATAGTTTCGTTCTTTTTCACTAGCTCACAGTGTGACTCTGTTTCTAGCCATATTTGCACTTTTTGACCAACCACTGGATTTTGTACCAGACTAATCGGATAAGCAAAATACTGGGTTGGCTTTTTAATTCCCACTAACAGACCGCTTTGGTATGATTCATCATAACGAGTTAGCACCATATTTTGGCAAAGTGTTTCACTCGCTCTATCAAAATCATTAGAAATTTTCTTACGCTCGCTGAAATCAGAAGCTTGCACAAACCTAGCCAAATTAAGCCACTGCGCTTGATAGGTTTGCCACTCCACCAGATGGTCTTTTTTGCCTGCGGGAAGTTTCCCCATCGCAATTAAAGTTTCTTTCCACTGTCTCTGGTTCGCTTCTTCACCAACACTCTTATCTGCCGCTAGCCATTGCATAATTTGTACAATGGCTTGTACTTGACTTTCGTTATCCTTATCTGCCGTTGCGATCACAACACCATTACTATCTCGTCTTGAGCTTATTTGCTTTTGAATCAAGCTAGTGAATAAATTACTTAACGTTTCAGGAGGTAAAGCCATAACCCAACGCTGTGTAACGGCTTGTTTTTGAGAGTCCAAAATACTGTTGGCTAGTAGTGGAGCATATTCTTTACTCAGCACCTGTTGCTTATAATCAGCCAATACAGTCACCGGCATTAGTAGCACCTGCGCTAAATTCAAACCTAAGCCTACCGTTAGTGTCATAAGGTCATTGAGTTCGTTAAAACTATCGTTGACTCCATTGGCATCCGCTTCTCCAAAAATCGCTAGGCGGCGGAAATGGCTCTGTTTTAACACGCCAAGTAAGCAGCCAATAAACTCATCGACTGCGTTGGCATCCAGATTAATCGCCACTTTACCACTGCAACCGGGCCCAACTACCAGCCCCGCTGAAGCCACTAAGATGATAACTCCACCTTGAATCAGCAAACGAAACTCAGCGTGATAACCCGCACCAAATGAACCAGACAGTTTACCATCAATCGATCCTAATTTTTTCGGTGCCTTGGGCGCATTGCTCTGCGTAACAAATTTTACCGCAGGTGGGGCCCAGTAAACCGTTGCACCTAAAGTGCCCCCTGCTTCTACTCCAGCAAACGCATCAACAGAAACAGCGGCCTCCCCTGCATAACCAGCAGCTCCCGCACTTGCTAGGCTCGATCCGGGCAGAGCATAACCATTATAGATATTGGGATCAAACAGCCCTACCGTGCTACCTTTAATGCCAAAACCTTCACTCACATCACTCGGGCCGATTGCCAACTTAGCACTCAATTGGCATGAAGCGGCCGCCAGACCATAAACTGAACCGGCAATACAAACCCGCAGATCACCGGCTTCATATTTGTTTTCCTTATTGTTTTTATCGATATAAATTAAGTTAACCCCATGCCCTTTCACTTTTTCGACCTGCTCTTCCTTCATCATTTTATTTTCTGGTACAAGCGGGAGCCAAAATGAAAAACTGAGCTGACCTTGCAAGGCGGTGAATTGAGCCGAGATTGCCCCTGAGCCGCCGATATCACGCCGTTTTTTGATTAAATTTTGGTAGTTGCTTAGAGGGGTATTAAGTTCTTTCTCTGCCTTGGTTGATAAACGCAGCAACTGCGCTCCTGCGTCGACAGAATAGGCAGACGTTTCACCATTCGGACCAATACCGCCTTGGTAATGATAGCTATCTTGCCAAAAAGCGGTATCAAACTCAGCACTGGCTTTCAATGGCATTAAATCTATTGTACTTTCAGGCTTGGTGAGCGCGTTGAGTGCGTCCTCTACAGACCCTGCTTCTACAATGTTTTTTCCATTCGATTGTGGCGAATTGAAGGTAATTTTTTCAGTAATGACTCGAACGTGCCCCGCCGCTAAGGCAGACAGTGGATCTTCATTAGTTTCTGGTATTAACCAGTGTGGGCCTCGGATGTAAAATACTTTACCATCTGAGAGCAAACAGCACTCCACCGCTTGAATGTCGTTGGTTCCGGCTTTATTGATAAAACCTGACTTATGCTTTTCCTTGGGTTTAAATGTAGTTTCATCCCATAACAAGGTAAGAGCCGGCGGCATCTGGCTCGCGTTGCCCAAAGTAAATTCTAATCTATCAGCACCTTGCGCTGCCTTTTTTTGAGCCAGAGATTTTAGGTAATTTAACCGAGCTAAAGCGATTTTTTTAACCCAAAGTAATTGCCTAAAAAGTTCATCAATAGGTGTTGAACTGCTAGTGCCAAGGAGTTGTGACAGTGCTTTTTTGTGCTTAATAACCGTGGCGTCAACGACCGCGATCAGTGCTTTTGCCGTGAAGTAAGACCACGCCGCAGGTTCTTTAATAATGCTATTGAGATTGGCGTCTAATCGATGACCTGCGGTTTCCTTATATAACGCCTCGATCAATTGACTGTCATTGATGATGTCTAAGGCATCCCCCGATTCTCGCCATTTCTTCACTTTTTTTAATGCTTCGGGACCACAAGCTACGCCTGACTCACCTTCTAATTGGTCTAAGGTTAGACATTGCTCTTTAACGACTAAGCCATAATGGTTGATGTTTTTTAAGTTTATCGCACACACAAACAGCTTTTGTTTATCAAGAAATGCTTGCTGCTCTTTACTATCGAGCGTAGACATGCGAGAGCCTTGCTCTAGAGCTTGCTGCAACTGTGTTGGCCACTGCTTTAAATAAGCACGAGACTGTTGATAACTGCTGCGAAGCAATTCTTGATCTGATTTATCACGGTTTAGGTGCACTTGCTGTATCCAAGATGCCAAGTTCTTTTGGTGGCTACTGGTAAAATATTCGAGTTTTTTATCATAAATAAACTTGCTGCCATCATCTGCAACATGATTTTTTGCCGCTTTTTCAGCGGCTTTTTCTAGGCTTTCGACTTCTTTTTCAATTTTTTTAATCACCAGTGTCCGTAACTGTTGATTAATATTTTTTTCGAACAAAGGACCTTCTGGTGATGGCCGATATAAAGAGCCGAATTTTCCGTAGTATAAATGGGTGTTTTTTGCTTGCTCTCGATTAGATAACTTCTCACGAGTTTCTTCCAGCGACACGCCAATCAGCCTAGCCACTGTGATCAGATAATCATTCGGATTGGTCCCATCAACTCTGAATGCTTCATTTTTAATCACCAGCTTGGCAAGCAGCAGTGCCTGATATTTTTCAGCATCGTCTGACGTCATAAACTGTTCGTGAACTTTGGCGGCAAACTTTGAGATCAACCCCAACTTATTGAGGTTCTTCATCGTAGCTTCTGAATCATTCTCAACAATGGCTTGCGCCATGTGCGCCCTCTCTTCCTCAACTTTTTCTTTTGCTTGCTTCGTCAGCGCATACCAAGCTTTTTTACCCGTTTTAGGATGAGCAGGAACATACAAAATATCCTCGTATTCCTTGGGCGATTGACATGTATCATTTCCACCGTTCACAACCGTTGGCGGCTCAACCAATTCAATACGCGAACCGTCAAATTCAATGGGCTTGGTTAGATCTGGCGGCAGTTTTAAAACGTTACCTTCATAAATCAGATTGGGATCTTTAATTTGCTCGCTGTTAAGTTTGATTAACTCATCGATAGAAATATTGAAACGCTGAGCAAGTAAGCTTAAGCAATCATTTTTTAAAATCGTATAGGCATTATTGGACATGTTTATACCCACTGCTTAAAGATAGGAGAGGTCAGAGTAAAAGGTTGGCTTTGCTCTGGCTGAATAGGTGAATGATGAAGCGTTTGCCGTTGACGTGCATGATTAACCCAATGAATAGCTTGAGCTGAACCTAAAAGGGTCGCAATATCGATGTCATTAAGTTGCGATGCAGCCTGATTCCAAAAGACATTGGTATAAAAACGCAAAAAGCAGGCTTTATTGTCGATCTTAACTTGGAGTAATGACTGTAAATGCTCACTAAATGCAGAGCCATCTTGACTCGCATCAAGCTCAAAAATAACCGAGCTTGAATCAAAATAAGGCAGCGTTAACCATTTATCTAATGCTGTCTTATCGCTACCCAAATTAACAACTAATGGGCTTTGGTCATTCAAGTAATCAAAATCTGAACCAGCAAATAATACAATCGCCTGCTGAACGGCCATATTCCGAGTAAGAACATCAATCGCATCAGGAATACGAATGGTATCAACCACTAACCAATAATTAACAACCTTGAGTTGATTCATGAGGCACCTCGTTCGCACGGACAATCTTCTCGAGGACATGACCCATCACTTTGTTTTTGACACATTTTTGCCATGGGCACATTCGCAATAGACAATGTGGACATGGTTGCTGCTGATAGTTGTAATGGCAATGGGTTTGGTGCTGGCGGTGCTGCAATCATTTGATTCGGCAACGCCGCTACAACACCGCCATACCCCGAGCCGCTGCCTGCGCTGCCGCCAGAGTTGAGGTTGATCGCAGGCCCGACTAGGTGCACGCCGCCGCCATCCACTTTGATAAAACTGCCCGCAGCTTTAATGGTGATCTCATTACCCGCATCTAACACCAACTTATTGCCTGCTTTAAGGTGCACTTCATTACCTGAGTCAAAAACCGTTTTTTCACCGATTTTTTGGTGCAGTGAACCACCCACATCAAGGCTACGATCTAACGCTATTTTCTGACGGCTTTCGCCCTCAACCGTTAGGTGTTGGTTATTTTTAATGTGGCTGAACTGGTCGTTATCCACTGTCAGGTGTTTATCGTGTTTGATGTGGGTGGTGGCATCATTAAGCACTAGTGCTTCATAGTCTTTTTGCGCATGCAGGTAGATTTTCTCTTGCCCTGCTTGATCTTCAAAACTCAGTTCATTAAAGCCTTCACCTTGGTGGGTTTCACTACGCAGTACGGTTTTGGTTTTGTTATCTGGAAGTGTGTAGGGCGCTTTATTGGTGGCGTGATAAGCGCGTCCCGTAACGATGGGTTGATCCGGATCGCCATTTAAAAAATCGACAATCACTTCATGGCCAATTCTTGGGATAGCCATCATGCCATATTGGCTGCCAGCCCAACCTTGCGACACCCTCACCCAACATGAACTGTGTTCATCGCCGTTAGAATATCTGTCCCATGGGAAATGCAGTTTAACGCGGCCATACTCGTCGCAGAAGATCTCTTCGCCATCGGGGCCAACCACATGGGCGATGCATGGGCCATCCACTTGCGGCTTCGTGTGCGGTGTTGCACGCCACGTTACATCGGCCGGGATCAAGGTAAATTGGTTACTGTAGGTTGTTGCACCGCTACCGCCAGACTCTTCTAATGCTTGCGGCTGCCGGCCTTGATGGTTTACTTGCACCACAACCCAATCTCGGTTCACGCTGTCGTCTAAATGTTCGGCCAAATCAAACAGGGTTCCGGCTTGCAAACGCGCTTCATTGCTTTGGCCTTGTGCGGTACGCGCCTGCCTTCTTAAGTACTCTAAACGAATTTGGTTAAACGCTTTACCGCTCTCATCGTCTTTAAATCGACCCGGGAAATCAAAATGTTCATAGTGGGTCTGCTGGTAATCCATCGCGGTGCCGAGTGCACTTTGCTTAAAACCGTAAGTCGGTTTTTTAAAGCTGTAATCCGCCAATTGGCTTTCCGCCACTTGCGATTGCGTATGACTGATTAAGTTGGAAATGTAAGGCGTGTCAGCGATACCACCGGACAGCACATTGTAAGGGATCGGTGTATCGAGCTTCGTTAAGCTTTGGCTATCATCACTGAAAAAGAGTGTGTGTTTACCTTCTTCATGCAGGAGGTGATAGACCAAGCCCTCTTCGGCGGCTAAGCGGTGTAAAAAGTGGATATCGGTTTCACGGTACTGTACGCAGAATTCGCGCTGAAGACATTCTCGTTTAAGTGCGAAGGCATAGTCGTCAATGCCCATCTCTTGCAGCACAATGGAAAGAATTTCAGGTACGGTTTTAAGCTGGAAGATGCGGCTATTTTGGCGCAGCGACAAGCGCTCTAATGCAGGTACTAAAGTGAGTGAGTAAAAGGTGTGATGATGACCAATATCGCCTTTACTAAACTGGCGTACGATGCCATGCACGCGCTGCACCACCCCGCCATTACGAAAAACCGTTAGCTGAGCCGTTTTGTCGACGACATCGATTGCACTCAAAGTTGATTGACGGCTTGCTAGCTCAATGTGGTAACGAAACCCATAACAAGGCTCGCCATTGGCCAGCGCACTCTCCGATAAGGATTCTTGTCCTTGGTATTCTCGCACCACAAATGCATCGTCGGCGAGCCCGTCAACCTTTAACGTAAAATTCAGCGTGGACATATTCCATCCTCTTTACATTAGAAACAGCAAAGCCTTAAGCAAGTCACACTCATTGAATGTACTTTGCTTAAGGCTAAAAAAGGTGGCTGGCCGGATTGGCTTTGCTTACGCAACATCAGCCAGCCACCCAAATCAAAGCTTACGCTTCTACTGGTTTGCGCCAGTCATCTGAACCTGAAGTACCCGCGTTCACGTGATCCCACAGGATTTTACGGTAAGACATAGAAACCGTAACGTTTTGCGTGAAGTCGCCGTTCGCAGGATCTTGGCAGTGTGGCATTTCGCAATGAATGTCCACGATAGACGCGCTTTCAAGTTTAGTGGTGAAGAAGTTCTCTTGTTTACCTTCGATAGACGTGCGGTACCATTTTAACTCAACCGATTTCATCTTCTCGCCAGACGCCAACGCGTTATAAAGAAGAGGAACCGCTTTATTTAGCGCAACGGTGAATTTGAATGGTTTGTGAACACGTTGACCAGAAGGCTGACCTGATTGTGGGTCAGTCGGTACTGTCACAACGTGGTCAAACATTTGAACCAACATTTGATCTTCATGACCTTCAACAAAAGCATCGCCGATAGAGTCAGTAGAAAGAGCGCCTGCAGTGATGAGACCCTGAGTTTCGCCTTCGATAGAGATATAACATGGAGTTGGCATGACTTAATCCTTATTCAGTAAGAAAAAGCGATGGAAATTGCATCGCGTTATGTAATGTTTCTTAAAGCAAAGGGGATGCCAAAACAAAAATAGTTAAATTTCAATCAATTAGATTATAAGCTTTCATTTTCGAGCAAGAACTTGCTCGTCCGGGTAGAAACTTGCTCGTATCAAGCAAGTTTTCGCTGCGATTTCGCAATACGTCACTCTGTATTGCTTTTCCCAATCTAGCCACAATCTGCGGTAGATAACCTTAGCCACCTCAACTAGAATGCGGATTGAACACATTTTTACTTTGGTTGTATGCTCAAATTATCCAACACTATTGAACTGGCAGACTGGGAAATCGAACTTACTGCGATTCGTGCAGCCGGAAATGGCGGGCAAAACGTCAATAAAGTCTCCAGTGCGATCCACTTACGTTTTGACATCAGACGCTCAACGTTACCGGATATCTACAAACAAAAATTACTCGAAAGACCAGATTCCAGAATGACCAAAGAGGGCGTTATTGTCCTCAAAGCGCAATCTCACCGCACCCAAGAGCTGAATAAAGAAGATGCACTCAAACGTCTCAAAGAGATTATTCTTTCTGCGATGGTGATAGAAAAACCGCGCCGGGCAACCAAACCGACAAAAAGTTCTCAACGCCGGCGAGTTGACGAGAAAAAACGGATAGCGGCCAATAAATCATTGCGCGGTAAAGTCTCTTTTTAAATGAATGGATTGGCAGCAAGGCAAAACAAAGAAGAAAAGAAATAAGCAGGCAACCTCGCGCTAAAAACAGCAACGGGAGCACGAAGCTCCCGTCTATTCCAGATCAGCAAAACAAAGGTTCAATTGACATTTTTATATTTTTTACAGCCATTACAAGCTAACACCAAAAATGTCGCATCAACACAAATTTGCTTCATTTTGTGAGCAATAAATTATTTAGTTTTACTAAAAAATCATTGTTGCATCCAAGATTCTAATTTATCTCCAGTTTGAGACGGATTTCATTAAACTGTAAAAAAAGAGCCATCAATTACTCACTTAATCGCAGCCAGATTGTCATCTTCCCTCTCTAGCATAAGCACAAAGCATAAAATGCGAGGTTGCTATGCTCACAATAAGCCCTTTTAAATTACCGAGAAAAACGCCGTTTGGACTAGGCGAACACTTCACTGAGTGGGCGACAGGCCTAACTCGTTTAGATAAGTTTTATGCACAACGCCCACCCCATTGCGATACCGCAACATTTTTGCGTTTTACGTTAGAGGTATTGGGTATTGACTACCAAGTGGTGAAAGGATCATTAGCTCAAGTTCCCACTCAAGGCGCGACAGTCGTTGTTGCAAATCACCCACTTGGTTGTGTGGAAGGCGTTATTCTGGCTGAGATGCTGCTTTCAATTCGCTCAGACGTGCAGATATTAGCCAATCACTATTTAAAAACCGTACCAGAGTTAGATTCGCTGTTCATTGGTGTGGATGTTTTTGAAGACAAAGCCGCGCAAAAAGCGAATATGCAAGCCTTGAGAGCCGCCAATAAACACCTTTCTCAAGGAGGGCTGCTATTGATGTTTCCTGCGGGCGAAGTGTCACAACTGGTTGATAGTAAAACGCAGAAACTGGAAGACAAACAGTGGAGCCGTTCAGTCAGCCGACTGATACAAAAGCATCAAGCGACGGCGTTACCTGTGTTCATCAACGGGCAAAATTCGAAACGCTTTTACATGGCTGGAAAAATCCACCCGCTACTAAGAACGTTAATGTTGGGCCGTGAACTGCTCAATAAAAAGCATCAGCGTATCGAAATCGCCATTGGCGATGCGATCAATCATAAAGAAATCCAACATCTGTGTGATGAGACGCTGGTCAGCTATTTAAGGCTCAACACCTACCTTTTAAGTCACATCAACCCAACCAAGCGCAATAAAACCAATGATGAGCCGTTACAACCCATTGCACAGCGGCTCCCCCTAAGCGCTTTGTTACACGATATTGAGCAGCTTTCTTTTTCTGATCATCTATTAAGGCATAACGAATTCGATGTGTATTGTACCAGCGCAGAAAACATCCCCTCGTTACTGCACGAAATAGGACGAGTGCGAGAGCACAATTTCAGGCTAGTAGGTGAAGGCACCGGCACCGAGCTCGATATCGATCAATACGATCGCAACTATCTGCATCTATTCATTTGGGATCGCGAAGCGCAGAAATTGGTCGGAGCTTACCGTTTAGGCTTGGTCGACCGTATTGTGCCGATAAGCGGTATTGCAGGTTTGTACTCACGAACGCTGTTTCAGTATGACCACCGCTTTCTCAATACCATAGGTAATGCAATTGAAATGGGGCGTTCCGTCGTCGACATCGAGTATCAAAAAAGTATGGCTCCGCTATTGCTGCTTTGGAAGGGAATCGCAACCTATGTGCACCGAAACCCGCACTATACGCACCTATTTGGCCCCGTAAGTATCAGCAATGATTACAGTGAAAGTGCGCGCCGTTTATTAGCCGATACAATGACGCAGCACTACTACAATAACCAACACGCCCATTTGGTTGAGGCAAGTAACCCACTCCCCAAGCAACAAGCTCCTTGGAATGCCAGTTTGCTGAGTGCATTGGCTGATTTACAGCTGCTTTCAAAAGTGATTGCCCGGTTGGATGAAGGGAAAAGCGTACCGGTGCTACTGCGTCAATACCTCGGTTTAAATGGCAAGTTAGTCAGTTTTAACGTAGACCCTGATTTTAATGATTCGTTAGATGGCTTGATTGTGGTCGATTTACGCAACGTTCCGGTGCGCAGCTTAAGCCGCTACATGGGCACTAAGGAAGCATACGAATACCTCACCCATCACACGCTTTAACTCTGTTGTTCGGGTTGTTTATACCTCCTCTTTTTAAGGGGAGGTATCCCTATAACACACTCCCCCAACCTAGCACTCCTTTTGAAGAAAACAGAGCTGAGTTTCGCATATTGGATAGCACTATCAGGGGCGCTTTCAAATTAAAAATGGCATGCTCCCAACGCTCACAAAACTGATTCCCTCCCCTTCAAGGCGAGGGTTAAGGTGGGGTGAATACCCCCTCCTAGCCCTGTCTCTTGATCACAAGTCTGGTGAATCAAGAGACTTAGCCAGTTCATACCCTTCAAGGATGGTTTGTAACCTAAACCATCCTTGCCATAATGTCTTTATAGAAGCACGACCCGTTCGCTTTGTATTCTTCCAACCCCCTAATCGAGCAATACCTCTGTAAGCCCATGATATGTCCGGAGCTTCCTTCGGTAGCCCTTTTCTTTCTAGCTTTAGCCACATTAGCTTCCATGCTTTGCCTTTTAATATCGGCTCACAACTGCTCTTAGATAACTCATCTGATTCATTCATAAATCTCAACTGGAGCAACCGAGTCGCGATAAAAGCCAGAATAACGCTGAGCCTTTCTAAGTTATCTTTGCTTTGCATTCTCAATTGCTCGACTTGAGTGCCTTCACTTTTCCAGACTTTATGAAAATCTTCAATTAGCCAGCGCAGCTCATAATAACTGACGATTTTAAGTGCCTCTTCTCTGCTCGTTACTGGCTCTGAGGTCAGTAAGTGCCATGCGAGCTTATCGTTACTCTCTCCTTGCTCTATGCATCCCACGTAGTAAAGAGGAATGTTATTGAACTCTTTTTATTCGCGGGAGATTTGAGTGTCACGGGGGCATATTTGATGTCTAGGTGAACCGTGCGAGCTTTACGGCCGCCTTTTTGCGGTATGTCGAGCACTCTTTCTCCTGCTGATTGCAGCTTGGAAGCGTAGTCATAAAGACGATTATCATGCTCTTTTATACAGCGACTTTGCATTGAGCGAACGAGGAATCGCTGTTGTTGCTCTTGCTTGTAAGTGAGGTATTCAAATAGGTCGGCTTCTCTATCGCACACAGAAATAACATCTGAGATTTTCTCGCCAAGTCGCTCTGCGACATGGCGAGAAGCTTGCTCCCATTTCTCTTTGTATGGTCGAGTGGCGTACTGGTGTCCTTGTCCACGCTTTTCAATATATCGAGTCCAGCGTTGTTGTTCAATTAAGCCAACAACCACTTGAGTTTCTGGAGCAAAAAGTAAGGTCGAGTGTATGAACATAGCTCGATTTCGATTGCCTTGATTGGAGTGCCCAAGTTCATCTTGTATGCTGCGATGGGAGTAACTTAGAGAAGTCGTATCTTCTAATGCAAGAAGTGTTTGTTGTTCTAAAGCCTCTTGCGCTGTGACATAAAAGCCCGCTTCAGCGATATCTTCTGCTTTGATTTGCTCATTACGAATAAAGCGATAAGCCCCTTCCATATCTGCAGGGGAGATGATGAGTTTCGAGACCGGTACGCCAGGTTGCTCGGCCAAAGAGGCTGCTAGGGCAACGAGTCTTTGAGTACGTCTTGGGTCATTGAGGTGAGCTTGACCAAATTGCTTTTGTGCCCAGAGGGTTGGTTCTATATAAGTCATTCTAATCATACTTGTTATTGCTTAGATGATCAGATCATGAAACATAAAATTAGTTCAAAAAAATCCCCAAGCAGAGGCTTGGGGATTTGTGTATAAGAGACAGCTCCTAGCCTCCCCCTAAAAGAGGGAGGAACAAAAGCGTTATGAGCTTCTACTTTAAAAGCATTAAGTGGCAGAAGCGGGTTTGTGCTGAATCGCTTGTTTACATCACTTGAGCTAAGTGTTTGAGCAAAGAAAAACGATGATACTTTATTCTACTCACACAACAATATGCGCTCTAACCACCTTGTATCACTCAACCGTTACGGCTTTGGCAAGGTTACGAGGTTGGTCGACATCCGTACCTTTGATCAAAGCAACATAGTAAGAAAGAAGCTGCATTGGAATGGTGTAGTAGATCGGCGCGGTAATTTCACTCACGTGTGGCATGGTGATAATTTTCATTGTTTCATCAGCCGCAAAGCCAGCGTCTTGATCGGCAAACACATACAGCAAGCCGCCACGAGCACGTACTTCTTCAATGTTCGATTTTAGCTTCTCTAACAGCTCGTTATTTGGCGCGACCACGACAACGGGCATATCAGCATCAATCAATGCTAATGGGCCGTGCTTTAATTCGCCCGCTGCGTATGCTTCAGCATGAATGTAAGAGATTTCCTTCAGCTTTAATGATGCTTCAAGCGCGATAGGGTAAAACTCACCACGACCTAGGAATAGAGTGTGGTGTTTATCTGCGAAATCTTCAGCCAGTGCTTCAATCTGCTTTTCATAGGCAAGAGCGGCATTAATTTGTGCAGGCAGTGCATGCAGTGCTTCAACAATTTCCGCCTCTTTTTCTTTATTAATGCACTGCTTTTGTTTACCAAGAGCGGTCACTAACATTAGCAAGGTTGCAAGCTGAGTAGTGAAGGCTTTGGTTGACGCCACACCAATCTCTGTTCCAGCGCGAGTCATGAATGCAAAGTCAGATTCACGAACCAGCGAAGAACCCGCTACGTTACAAATAGTCATCGCGGCCATGTAACCTTTTTCTTTCGCCAAGCGCAAAGCGGCTAAGGTATCTGCCGTTTCACCGGATTGAGAAAGCGTGATCAACAAGCTATTTGGACGAGTCACAAATTTGCGATAGCGAAATTCAGAGGCAATTTCCACATCGCAACTCACGCCTGCCAATGCTTCAAACCAATAACGCGCTGTCATGCCTGCGTTGTACGACGTTCCGCAAGCGACGATTTGTACATGTTCCACTTGGCTAAGAATTTCGGCAGCGTTCACGCCAATGCTTTCTGTCACTACGCTGTCTTTGGTGATGCGGCCTTCCATGGTGTTAATCAATGCCGTTGGCTGTTCAAAGATCTCTTTTTGCATGAAATGACGATATTTACCTTTATCACCAGCGTCGTGCTCTGCGTTAGATTCGCTAATTTCACGCGTCACCTGTTCGCCGTTTGCAGCAAAAACCGTCACATCGCGGCGCGTAACTTCCGCGACATCACCCTCTTCAAGATACATAAAGCGGCGTGTAACATTCAGCAAAGCTAATTGGTCTGAAGCTAAGAAATTCTCACCAACACCGAAACCGATCACGATCGGGCTACCGGAGCGAGCAACCACAACACGGCTTGGATCTTTGCGATCAAGTACCACAGTACCGTAAGCACCCTCGAGTTGTTTAACCGTTTTTTGCACCGCTTCAAGCAGTGAACTGGCCGTGCGCAGTTCCCACTCAACAAGGTGAGCAATCACTTCAGTATCGGTTTGCGATTCAAAAAGGTAGCCGCGTTCACGCAGAACATCACGTAGCGTTTCATGGTTTTCGATAATGCCGTTATGCACAACCGCAATATCGCCCGACATGTGTGGGTGAGCATTAATTTCGGAAGGTTCACCGTGTGTCGCCCAGCGCGTGTGCGCAATGCCTGTGCCTCCGGCAACATGTTGTTTTTCGACTGCATCGGCTAGCTCTTGCACTTTGCCTAAACGACGAACGCGCGTTAATTGACTCGCACTATCCACCACAGCAACACCGGCTGAATCATAGCCGCGGTATTCCAAGCGGCGTAGTCCTTCCACTAAAATTTCAGCCACATCTCGTTGTGCTACTGCACCGACAATTCCACACATAAGGTTTTTACTCCATTTTAGATTTATGCTTCATCCCTAAAGCCGCAAGCGAAGGCCTTTATTTAGGAATGGTTGAATAGGGGTTAATTAAGCTCGGATCACTCGCACTTGGTGCGATTCAATCAATGCGGCATCTTGAACGGTTAGATCGTTATCGGTCACTAACACGTCGATATGCTCCCAAGCGAGCTCAAGGTTGGGAATTTTTCGGCCAACTTTGTCTGATTCGATCATCACGATCACTTCTCGTGAGACTTCGGCCATCACTTTGCTCAGGCCAATCAGTTCATTGAAGGTGGTGGTGCCACGTTCAAGATCAATACCGTCAGCGCCAATAAACAGTTGGTCAAAATCGTAAGAACGCAGTACCGATTCAGCCACTTTGCCCTGAAAGGACTCGGAATGGGTATCCCAAGTACCGCCCGTCATTAATAGTGTCGGTTCACTTTCTAGTTCATTAAGGGCGTTCGCTACGTGCAATGAGTTGGTCATCACAACCAAACCGCGTTTATCATTCAGTTGCTGAATTAATGCTGCCGTAGTACTACCACAGTCAATAACGATGCGATTGTGGTCTCGAATTAACTTAGCTGCCGCCTTAGCCAGCTTTATCTTTCGATTCGAAACTTTAGGATTAAACTCATCATTGACCACCTCTTTAGGCAGTGCAATCGCACCACCGTAACGGCGTAAGAGTTGACCGTTTTTCTCTAAAGAGGCCAAATCCTTTCTAATCGTCACCTCTGAGGTTTCAAACTGAGCAGAGAGTGCATCAACACTGACCTCACCCTGTTCATTCACAAGGTTAGCGATGGTGTGTCTTCTCAGTTGTGTATTTCGTTTCGACATTTATATTTTTCTTCAAGATTACGAATCGAAAGCAATATTAATCGAATCGAAACTTTATTGTCTATTTATTTCGATCTAAAAAATTAATAATTCACGCTAAAACCTTGTCCTAAGACAATTCTTAGGCAGTGATATTGAACTCATTAGGTGGTAGAATTCGCGCCGAAAAGAAAAAAAATTACAGAATTGACTGTTATTCTTTTGCAACTTAACCGATTTAAACTCAATAAGTGGCAAAATAACGCTATAAAATCGACAATGCTTGGTCATAAAATGACTAAACTGTTGAAAGACTTTCAGCTCTAATGTCACAAAATCACATCAATATTGTTGGGTAATAGATAAGAAAAATTGCCGCTTGTGATGACGCTAGAACACTCAACCAACTTCAAATTGTAATCATATTTACCGGAGAGAACCTTCCATGAAAAAGACCAAAATCGTATGTACGATTGGCCCTAAAACTGAATCTGTAGAGAAGCTTACTGAGCTAGTGAATGCTGGCATGAACGTTATGCGTTTGAACTTCTCTCACGGTGACTTCGTAGAACACGGCACTCGTATTGCGAACTTCCGTAAAGTAATGGAAAACACTGGTAAACAGCTTGCGATCCTTTTAGACACTAAAGGTCCTGAAATCCGCACCATCAAACTAGAAAATGGTGATGACGTTGATCTCGTAGCTGGCCAGGATTTCACTTTCACTACTGATGCAACCGTTGTAGGTAACAAAGATAAAGTTGCCGTGACTTACTTAGGTTTTGCTAAAGACCTTACTGTAGGTAACAAAATTTTGGTTGATGACGGCCTGATTGAAATGGAAGTGATTGCAACCACAGAAACTGAAGTGAAATGTAAAGTGCTGAACAACGGCGCGCTAGGTGAAAACAAAGGTGTTAACCTTCCTAACGTTTCAGTGAACCTTCCAGCTCTTTCTGAAAAAGATAAAGCAGACCTTAAATTTGGTTGTGAGCAAGGCGTTGATTTTGTTGCAGCTTCTTTCATTCGTAAAGCTGACGACGTACGTGAAATCCGCGAACTGCTAACAGCAAACGGCGGCGCAGATATCCAAATCATCTCTAAAATTGAAAACCAAGAAGGCGTTGATAACTTCGACGAAATTCTTGAGCTTTCTGACGGTATCATGGTTGCTCGTGGCGACCTAGGTGTTGAGATCCCTGCTGAAGAAGTTATCTTTGCACAGAAGATGATGATCGAAAAATGTAACCGCGCACGTAAAGTGGTTATCACAGCAACTCAAATGCTTGATTCAATGATCAAGAACCCACGTCCAACTCGCGCAGAAGCTGGCGACGTAGCCAACGCGGTAATGGATGGTACAGATGCAGTGATGCTTTCTGGCGAAACAGCAAAAGGTAAATACCCTGTTGAAGCGGTCACTATCATGGCGCAAATCTGTGCTCGTACAGACCGCGTTCTACAAGCTGAGTTGGGTTCTCGTTTAGACAGCCCACGCCTACGCATTACTGAAGCCGTATGTAAAGGTGCAGTAGATACTGCTGAGAAATTGGCGGCTCCACTTATCGTGGTCGCAACTGAAGCGGGTAAATCAGCTCGTTCAGTGCGTAAGTACTTCCCAACTGCGAACATCATTGCTGTAACCACTAACAAGAAAACGGCGGCTCAACTTGTTCTGACTAAAGGTGTAACACCGGTTGTTGTTGATACTATCGACAGCACTGATGCGTTCTACATCAATGGTAAAGAGATTGCACTGGCTTCTGGTCTAGGCAAGAAGGGTGACATCGTAGTGATGGTTTCTGGTGCACTTGTTGCCTCAGGTACAACCAACACAGCTTCTGTTCACGTTCTATAATCGAACGTCGAATACAAAGCAGAAAAAATCGGGGCTTGCCCCGATTTTTTATTTTCGCTATTTACGCTTTACTTGCCAAACCCATCACTCTTTGCGGTATGCCTTAAGCAAGATCATCACTGCTTTTACACAGTGAAATTCGATTTCGTCCTAAGGTTTTCGCCTCATATAAAGCAATGTCAGCACATTTATACGAGCGTTTACCATCTGCGGTTAAGTCAGTAAAGCCAGCGCTGATAGTCACGGTGAGGCTTTGCTCTACCGCTACTCGTAATCGGTCTAGGACAGTCTCGGCTTCTTCTACAGAAGTGTGCGGCATAATAATCGCAAACTCTTCACCGCCAATACGTGCCAGAAAATCCGTGGTACGCAATGTTTGGCTCAAAATTTCACCAACTTTAATAATGACGCGATCACCTTCATCATGTCCTTGTTCATCATTTACTCGTTTAAAGTAATCAATATCAATTAAGACGAGGCAAACATGATGGCTTTCGGGATAACGTTGAATGAGGTGCGTATGATGCTGCAATTCTGCTTCAAATTTACGCCGATTCCATAGCTGAGTTAACGCATCTTTTTCACTCAATTCTCGCAATCGGTTTTCTAAGACTTTGTACTGAGTAATATCGACTAAAGAGGTGATGTAATAACTGACTTTAGTCGCCTCTTTAATCGCTTGAATTCTCATGATGGCGGTTAGAGTCTCACCTTGTATATTGACCATTTCTACTTCACCTTCCCAGAAATGTTGCTGCGATACCTCTTCAAGCACCTCGAGCATAAACTCCATACCATTTGGACTGAGCAGTAACTTTAATGCGTTACTGCCTTTTATCTCGTCAATAGTCAAACCTGTAATCTTTTCAAATTCGCCATTAACCATCATCACTTTGTGCTTTCTGTCTGAGATCATCACTGCAGACATACCATTCAAGGCCGCTCTTGCCAGTTTGCTTTCAATACTTCGATGATGGTAATGCAACGCCATGGAAACCATGGGAAGCGCAAAAATGAGTATAACGAAGAAGACAAAAAAAGCTTCTTTGATTAAATCGTTGACGTCACGCTTCGCTCGATGATCTAATTGCTCATCGGTGAGTTGAATCATCAAAAAAACAGGTTTCAATGAAGCAAATTTAAGGGTTTTATAAACCGTAACCTTGCCATTTTCGAATACATAGCCAGAAGGAGTTGTCTGCATCTGCTGCCAAGTTTTCGGTAGCAGAAGTGCAAGATTCACGTATTGATTGGACGGTAATAAGTCTCCAAATAATTTGGTTTTATCGTTGGAAGACCAATAGAAACCTGAATCGCCGATAAGCTCAGGAGTTAATTGTGGATCACGGACATGATTTAAACGCGAGGATTGTGACCAAATATCAACATTGAGGACTAAATAGCCTTTTCGTTCCCCTAATACGGTAACTGGCGTGATCACACATAGCATCGGCTGTATAGCCGCAGCACTTCGAGCACTAGCCAATGCAATGCCCCATACACCCACTTCTCCCTCTGACAGGTTTTCTGCAAAGGCAATATAGCCATGATGTGACAGGTCTTGAAGATTTTTTGCACTAGAGGCTAAAGGGTTGTCCGCAGAATGATCAATACGGAGTCGCTCATGCCCAGATAAATCCAAAAGTGTAATCGAACTATACCATGTCTGCTTTTCAGCAACAGAAGACCATATATTTTCAAGATGCTGCCGGTTTATCTCTGAAGGAGAAAAAATAAATTCATACAAACTTTGGCTTCGACTAAGCAAATCAATAATGGAACCGACCTGAGCTTTCAACCCCCGATACTGTCGCTCACTTTCATTGAGTTGATCAAACGCCTCCGCTACCGTGTTTTGCGTTGCGTTGTCTTTCACTTCTTGGTAGCGCTGATAGTAATACCCAGTCACTATTGCGCTGAATAAGAAACAAATGATGAGAAGGATGCTGATTATTTTTGTGTATCTCATGACTTGTCTAAATATTAACCCTAAATAGTGATGAGCGGATTATAGCATCTTAAAAAATAGACAAAACAAAAAGCTACCGATTAATAATACAATCAATTTATGGAAGTAAAGGCTCGTTTTTTATCCATTTCAAATTAACTAATTAATCAGTAGCTTAGGAAAGGGCTTAGTTGTTTAATTGATAGACTACGTCCACCCTATCGCGAATAATAAGCGTCGAGTCTTGGTAACTATTAGATTCAGATTTTGCATCCATTGCCATAGCACGCATCATAATCGGCTGCACGCTGGGCGAGTTGTAGTCTATCTGCCACACATCACCTAATTTCAACTTAAATCCTTCCGCCAATGATAGTGCTTTGGTATTCGCATCTTGAATCGCCGCTAGCCGAGCTTGTTGCTGGTATTGCTCTTGATTCCGAACTTTAAGTTGAATATTGTCGACTTGGTTAATGCCCTCACCGAGCGCTACATCAAGGTATTGATTAAGCTGGCTTAAATCTTCCACCTCAACCGTGACACTTCTTGTTGCTTGATAACCCACTAACTCAGGCTTGCCGGACTTAGGGTAGTGATATTGAGGGGCAAGGTAGAGATTTGAACTCGATATTTGTTGGGAAGTCACACCGGATTCTTTCAAACGCGCCACAAATGCTTCTACCACTTTGTCGACCGCTCTTTTTGCCTGCTCCGCCGTCAGCGTCGATTCAACCACTTTAACTGAAAACTCAGCCATATCAGGTGCCGCAACGACTTCACCATAACCTGTCGTTGAAAGATGAGGAAAATTCATTTCCTGCGCCATAGAACCAAAACTGAGCAATCCAGATAATAGCGTTACACTTGTCATTAATTTCATGGGAGTTACCTTACTCAAATGGGTGAATACATCATAGGCGATACTCTATATAAGCACAGTTAATAGCTTATGAAATGACACAACTTTGACGTTGAACTTTTGTCATTGCGGCAACATTTGGCGAGCATATTGAACGATGGCCTGAGAAATTTCCTGTAATATTCCCGTTTCTAACTGCCAATGATGCCAATAAATACGGTTGGTTAAAATGAACCCTGGTGTAATGTCGGTAAGCGTGCCTATTTCGAGCTCTTGTGCTATCTGTAAGCGGGGGATCAAACAATACGCCGCACCGGATAGGGCTAATTTAACAAAAGCTTCTGAACTACCCACGGTATGGTTTATGACGGCATCTCTTGGCACATTGAAGTGATCATGCAAATATTTTTTATGCAGATCATCATACTGATCATACGATACCGCTGGTGCTTTTTTTAAAGTATGAAAGTTCACACCTTGAGAGAAATAACGCTGATAAAACTCCGGGCTGGCAACACACACATAGTCCATTCGGCCTAAGTAGTCAGCATGACAACCAGGAATGGCTTGCGATTCTAAGCTTATTGCGCCAGCTACTTCGCCATTTTTAATTTTTTCGATCGTACGTGACTCACCAAAAACCGTCAGGTTCAACTCAACTTGCCGCGTTTTCATCGTATTCGATAACGCAGGAAGTAACCAAGTGGCCAAACTGTCCGCATTAGTGGCAATAGCTATTGAAACGGGCCGCGTATTCTCCTCATTCATCAATTCAGGCACCAATTCATTTTCAAGCAAACACACCCTACGATACAACCCTAGCAATTTTTTTCCCACCAGCGTTGGCCTTGGTGGCTGCTCTCGAATCAGGACTGGTTGGGCGATAAATCTCTCTAATTGCTTGATCCTTTGAGAAATAGCCGATTGTGAAATATAGAGATTTTCAGCAGCTCGTTCAAAGCTTCCTTGTTGCAGTACCGCATCTAATGCCTCAATCCATTTGTAATCTAGCCCTCTCATCCAAGGCTCCTTTTTATGATTATTAGTATTACTAATATAATATTAAAATCATTAATTATACTTATTTTTATACTCTCGCTATTGTGCGCTCACTGTATTGAATTATTACGATGAGGTGAGCTGTGAATGTGTGGATTTTGCTACAAGGTTTTGGATTAGGTGCAACGATGATTATTCCTATTGGTGCACAAAATGCCTATGTGCTAAACCAAGGAATTAAGCGCAATCACCACTTAACGACGGCGACCATCTGTAGTCTACTGGATGTGATTTTTATTTCTCTGGGTATATTTGGTGGCGGTGCCCTACTCTCAAGTAACGAAATCTTACTGACCTCGGTTACCTTAGGCGGTGTTGCTTTTCTCTCATTTTATGGATTTATTTCTTTAAGGAGTGCCTTCACTTCAACAAGCACTAATGAATCGGATGGCGAAGTGATCGCACGTGGTAAACGAACGGTTATCTTGGGCGCGTTAGCCGTTACTGTGCTTAACCCACATTTATACTTAGATACGGTTGTGATTTTGGGATCGATTGGTGGTCAGTTTGAAGGCCATGATCGCATCGCGTTTGCGCTAGGAACCATGATGGCCTCTTTTGTATGGTTTTATTCTTTATCAATTGGTGCTGCGAAACTGGGGCCGACGCTCTCAAAGCCTAACGTGAAGAAAGGAATAGACATGGCCGTGGCTGCTATGATGTTTAGCATCGCCTTTATCCTTGCAAAAGGGCTGGCAATTCAATATCTGGTGTAAGTGTATAACCAACAAAAAGAAAGGGCATGAACTGAATAATCATTTCATGCCCTTTTCACTTGATTGAAAATGAATTAATTCATTTTATTCAGATGAACATCCATTTGTGGGAATGGGATCTCAATACCTTCTTTATCTAACTCTTCTTTGATGGCTTGTAACAAATCAAAATAAACAGCCCAATACTCTGCCGTTTTCACCCAAGGGCGAACCACAAAATTGACTGAAGAATCGGCCAAGGCCATTACACCGATAGTCGGTGCAGGATCTTTCAACAAACGAGGCTCTGCCGCGACTACTTTAGCCAGCACTTCCTTGGTTTTTTGCAGATTGGACTTATAAGAAACACCAATCACCAAATCAATACGACGAGTGTCATGGCGTGAATAGTTAACAATTGGGCCACTGATGATCGAACCATTAGGCACAATCACCATTTTATTGTCAGGCGTGCGCAGTACTGTTGAAAAAATTTGAATCGATTCAACCGATCCAGCAGTACCACTCACTTCCACGTAATCACCGGATTTGAATGGGCGGAATGCCACAATCAAAACGCCCGCAGCAAAGTTTGATAGGGAGCCTTGTAGCGCTAAACCAACCGCCAATCCAGCCGCACCGATAATGGCTACAACAGAAGCGGTTTGCACACCAATGCGACCTAAAGCGGCAATTAATACCACCACAAATAGCGTATAACGGACTAGGCCATGAACAAACTCAACAACTGCTTTGTCCATGTCTTTCTTTTTCAGAGCCTTGGCAACACTTCCAGCGACAGCTTTAACAACAATGTTACCGATAAATAGGATCAGAATAGCGGAAATAATATTGACGCCGTATTGTATCAAAAGATCTGAATTATTGGCCAGCCAAGTATTGGCTTGCGCTAAACCATCGACTAATGGAGCTTCGATGCCCATTGATTCACCTGACATATTGCATTTCCTCTTTATAAAATCATTTTGAATGTTGTTGTTACCACTGAACATCAAAGACAAAAAACGACTGACAGTAGAGTGTCAGTTTTTTGGCACAATATCTCACTTTGGTTATATTGCAAAGTCAGTTTTATGTAAACACTGACAAAACAAATAGTTACTTGGAAGCATTGATATGAGCTTGTTAGAGGTTAAGCAATATTTTAACAATCCGCCAGTCATTTTGTCTGAATCTCGGCCATAAAAAAACCCGCTCATTGAGCGGGTTCATCACTTAGTCCAGATAAATGAACTTATAGTACGTCGATCGCATTAAGGTCAGCGAAGGCTTTCTCTAAACGAGCAACCATCGATGCTTGACCAGCACGTAGCCATACGCGTGGATCGTAGTATTTCTTGTTTGGCGCAGATTCACCCGTAGGGTTACCAATTTGACCTTGTAGGTAGTCATGGTTTTCAGCTTCGTACTGACGGATACCGTCCCAAGTTGCCCACTGAGTATCAGTATCGATGTTCATTTTGATAACACCATAGCTGATTGACTCTTTGATCTCGGCTTCAGAAGAACCAGAACCACCGTGGAATACGAAGTTTAGAGAGTTCGCTGGAAGGCCAAATTTCTCAGAAACATACGCTTGTGAATCACGTAGGATAGTTGGAGTCAGTACCACGTTACCCGCTTGGTAAACACCGTGTACGTTACCGAAAGAAGCTGCGATAGTGAAACGGTGGCTCACTGCGCTCAATTTCTCGTAAGCGTAAGCTACGTCTTCAGGAGAAGTGTACAGCTCAGATGAATCCATGTCTGAGTTGTCAACGCCGTCTTCTTCGCCACCAGTACAACCCAGTTCGATCTCGATAGTCATACCCATTTTAGCCATACGCTCTAGGTATTTCGCACAAGTTTCAACGTTCTCTTCTAGAGACTCTTCAGAAAGGTCTAGCATATGAGAAGAGAATAGAGGCTTACCAGTTTGAGCGAAGAACTCTTCGCCTGCGTCTAGTAGACCGTCGATCCAAGGAAGTAGTTTCTTCGCAGCGTGGTCAGTGTGAAGAATAACAGGCACACCGTAAGTTTCTGCTACAGCGTGAACATATTTCGCGCCAGCAACCGCACCTAGGATTTGTGCACCTTGACCAGCAAGTTTAACGCCTTTACCAGCAAAGAAAGCCGCGCCACCGTTAGAGAACTGAACAACCACTGGCGCTTTAACTTTAGATGCAGCTTCAAGAACCGCATTGATAGAGTCAGTGTTCACTACGTTTACTGCAGGAAGAGCAAAGTTATTTTGTTTTGCAACTTCAAATACTTTCTGTACGTCATCGCCAGAAATTACGCCTGGTTTTACGAAATCGAAGATCTTAGACATGGATTTGATCCTATTTTTTCTATCGTTTTAAAAATAAAACAGTTAAGTTTAAATTCTTGCAAACGTTTGCTCACAACTGGCGTCATTCTATCAGAATAAAAACACACGTGCAGCAAACAAGAAAGCGGGAATCACTCCCGCTTTCATTAGTCATTAAGCTTTCGCGCGTGCTTCTAGCATTTCAACCGCTGGTAGTACTTTACCTTCAACAAACTCAAGGAATGCACCGCCGCCAGTAGAGATGTAAGAGACATCCGCTTTGATACCGAACTTGTCGATTGCCGCTAGTGTGTCACCACCACCAGCCACTGAGAAACCTGCAGATTTCGCAATCGCTTCAGAGATACCTTTTGTACCTGCTTCGAAGTTTTTGAATTCAAATACGCCAACAGGACCGTTCCATAGAATGGTTTTTGCGTTAGCGATGATTTCAGCCAGTTGTGCGGTTGAGTCTGGACCTAGGTCGAAAATCATATCGTCATCTTGAACATCCGCCACGTTTTTGATTTCCGCTTCTGCGTTTTCATCAAAGGCTTTTGCACAAGCAACATCTGTTGCTACTGGAATAGAACACTCTTTCATCAACTTTTTAGCCGTTTCAAGCAAGTCTGCTTCATATAGAGACTTACCTACGTTGTGGCCTGCTGCTGCGATGAAAGTGTTAGCAATACCACCGCCAACAACCAGTTGGTCAGCAATTTTAGATAGCGATTCTAGAACCGTTAGTTTAGTAGACACTTTTGAGCCACCAACGATAGCCACTAATGGACGCTCTGGGTTATCCATGGCTTTGCCTAGTGCTTCAAGTTCTGCTGCCAATAGTGGACCAGCACAAGCGATAGGTGCTTGCATACCAATGCCGTGAGTTGAGGCTTGTGCACGGTGAGCCGTACCAAATGCATCCATCACAAATACGTCGCAAAGAGCTGCGTACTTTTTAGATAGTTCTTCTTCGTTCTTTTTCTCGCCTTTGTTAAAGCGAACGTTTTCTAGAACAACAAGCTCACCTGCGTTTAGCTCTAGGCCATCTAGGTAATCTTTTGCCAGTTTCACTTCGCAATCTAGCGCGTCGTTTAGGTAATTAACCACTGGTAGTAGAGAGAACTCTTCCGCGTATTCGCCTTCAGTTGGACGACCTAGGTGAGAAGTAACCATCACTTTAGCGCCCGCCGCTAGGCAGTGCTGAATTGTTGGTAGCGATGCAAGAATACGTGCATCAGAAGTTACTTTGCCATCTTTCACTGGTACGTTTAGGTCAGCACGGATAAATACGCGTTTACCTGCTAGGTCCAGGTCGGTCATCTTGATTACAGACATGGTTTGTCCTCTCAAATATTAATAAATAAAGTTTTTGGAAACCCGGCAACCTTGCCGAGCCTATAAATTCTTCAAACTGGTTATCGATATGGAGATTTGATTTATTTATTTCAAGCCTGAAAATAAATAAATCTCCATCATCCTGCTACTACTCGGATGCTTGCATTGCGAGTGCCGTATCCAGCATGCGATTCGCAAAGCCCCATTCGTTATCACACCAAACGAGCATTTTAACAAGCTGCCCGTTGCTCACTCTTGTTTGTGAACCATCAACAATCGCACTATGGGGATCGTGGTTAAAATCGATGGAAACAAGCGGAGCTTCAGTATAGTCAACAATGCCACGTAATGTACACTGAGATGCGTTAACAATGGTTTGATTTACGTCATTAACTTTCACATTTGTATTAATTGTGACACTCAAATCCATCGCGGTGACATTAACTGTCGGTACGCGCACTGATATCGCTTCAAATTTGTTAGAAAATTTCGGAAAGATCCTTTCAATTCCTTTGTGCAACTTGGTGTCCACTGGAATGATGGATTGGCTTGCGGAACGTGTTCGACGCAAATCGGTGTGGTAGGCATCGATCACTTGTTGATCATTCATTGACGAGTGAATGGTGGTAATGGTTCCTGAATCGATACCAAACGCTTCATCAAGCACTTTAATAATCGGTACAATGCAGTTGGTGGTACAGGATCCGTTTGACACAATGCGATGTTCTGCGGTTAGCGTCTCATGGTTAACCCCATAAATGATTGTATTATCGAGATCATGTGAGCCGGGATGTGAAAAGAGTACCTTCTTTGCACCTGCCTCAATGTGCTCCAAACCATCGGCTTTTGAGCCGTACACACCCGTGCAGTCGAGCACAATATCAACGCCTAAATCGCGCCATGGCAGAAGTTTGATTTCACTAAGGTGCAAAATTCGAATCGAGTCATACTCATCCAGCCCATGATGAACATAGATATGCTCTTGATCATTGGTGATCTTTTTACCAAATCGACCATGAGTAGTGTCGTATTGCAGTAGGTGCGCCATGGCATCAGGTAGCGCCAGCTCATTCACCGCTACCACTTTTATCTGCTGACTTTTTCCACTTTCATATATCGCACGCAGCACGTTGCGCCCGATACGCCCAAAACCATTGATCGCGACTTTAAGCATCATTCCATCGTCTTAACTTTTTCGTGGTACAGATAGTAACCGATAGCGACCAAGAGCAACACCCCAAGCCATCAGTTGTCGCAAAAGATTCTGTTTCTAAACGGACTCAAGGTACAAGCAACAGCGGCTACGACAAGAAAGATGTCCATAAAAAATGGCTCACCAAACGGGAGCCATTTCATTTGCGGTATTGATGATTTAAAAATTAACGTCAATACCTAACCAATAACGACGTCCATCTTCTACATAGCCATATTCTTGGTATGAAATTTCTTCATCGAGTAGATTGTAAATCGCACCTTTCAAGCTTACTTGAGAAGAAAGCGCGTAAGTGATGCCTGTATCGATGAACTGATAAGCTGGCTCAATCAAGCTACTACGAGAAGGGCCAGTGACTGGGTTGCTCTCTTTTCCACGATAAGTCAGCTTCAACCAACTGCTCAAGTTGTCAGTCGCTTGCCAATCAATATCAGCGCTGAAGCGATGCTCAGGTTGTTGCTCAAGTGGCATACCTTGATATTTTCCGGTTTTTTGCTCTGAGTCAGTAAAGGTATAGCTCGCGTTGAAATAAACCGTTTCTGTGATAGGTAAACCGAGCGTACTTTCAACCCCACGCGTGTACGCTTCATCAACGTTCACTCGATAGGTGGGATCAGAGCCCCACTCGTTCGGGCCTGCAGTACAGATGTTGCTTGGGCACAAAACACGGGTAATTTTGTCTTTGAAATCATTATGGAAGAAAGTCAAACTCGCGTTAAGACCCTCTCCATTTTGGTACATCAACCCCAACTCTTTGTTGATTGAAGTTTCGGGTTTTAAATCTGGGTTGCCGTAGATATTACCGCCACCACTCACTTGCGCCCAATTTGGCGTGACTTCTCTGAGCTGCGGTGAACGGAAACCCGTTGCCACGCCACCTTTCAGAATCCACGCTGGATTGATGGTCCACACGCCATACGCTCTTGGGCTAAAATGAGAACCATAATTTTCATCGTGGTCAACACGGCCACCTAAGGTTAGGTTAAACGACTCGGTCATGCGCCACTCGTCTTCAACAAACGCCGCCCATTGAGTGCTTTCAATCTGAGTTAAATCAGAGGCTTTATTTGAGGTAAAATCTTCTAACTTTGAATGTGAAGCCTCAATGCCTACGGTTGCCGTATTGTTAGTCAATGGCACCACTAAGCTTGATTTAGCCACCGTATTGATGATCTCCATCTCACGGCTTTTATTGTTACTTACTTCACGTTGGACATAAGTATCCGACACACCATAGTCGCCCCAATCCCCTTGGTGAGAAAGGGAAATATAGGTTCTACGGTATTCGTTTAAGCTGTCTTCGCACCCACCTTTACAACCTGTCGTTGGCACGGATAACCCTACATTGCCTCGGCGATCTTGTGCGGAAGTGCCCACTTCAAAAGTCAGATCATGCTGCTCATTAAGTTGGTAGTTCAACTTTGAAGTTAAACTTTTTAAGCTTTTGTCTTGGTAGCCACGTTCAATCTTATCTTCATCGCGTTCGGTACTCTGTCCATAAACTTGCAGAGAAAGATTGTCGGCCAGTGGCCCTGTCAGGAAGAAGTTGACGCTGTTCTGATCGCCAGAATCGCGATTTTCTTGGAAAACCGTATCCAACTGAACACTGCCTGACCACTCTTGATTATCTTTTCGTGTGATGATGTTGATCACACCACCAATGGCATCTGAGCCATACAAAGTCGACATTGGGCCACGAATCACTTCAATTCGTTCAATGGCTTGCAGTGGTGGCATCCATCCCTGCTCAATACCTGGGCCATCACTATTTGGTCGAGTTTGACGTGAAGATTGACGCTTACCATCGACTAACATCAAGGTGTAGTTTGAACTCATACCGCGCAAGCTGATGTCTGTTTTATCACCACCTCCAGTCACCAACACGCCCGGCACACTGCGCAGTGCATCGGTTACATCACGATAATAACGTGATTGCAACTCTTCTCGTGTAATCACACTGATACTCGCTGGAGCCTGCGCTTGTGTTTGTTCAAAACCAGCCGCCGTCACCACTAATTTCTCATAAGATTGAATTTCTTCAGCGAATACGTGTGATGAGGTGAATAACCCGAGCGCTGCAGTAATTGCAACATTCAGCGGATTGAGTCTGGACATGTACCACTCCTTTAAATGATAATGATTATTAATTTCAGGAGTGGATTATTCATAATTTTGATGATTGAGATAGATAGACAGATGGAATGGTCGATACCGAATATGGAACACAGTGATGATTAGATTAAAAGGCCATTTTACTTATGCATGATTTCAGTGCGATCAAAGCTTTCCATGCTCTCTGTCAATACAAAAGCCTGACTGCGGCGGCGAAAGCGCTGGAACAGCCTAAGTCCACCCTCAGTCGACGTTTGGCATCTTTGGAAAACGATCTAGGACAGGCCTTAATTGCTCGGCAAGGCAACCGTCTAACTTTGACTAAAGCTGGGCAAGTTTTTGCAGTTTACACAGAACAACTGCTTGAATTAGCAGAAAAAAGCCATGAAGCACTGCAAGAGTTTAATAACCAAATCAGCGGTGAAATGACCTTGGTGGTTCATCCGAACTTAATTCGTGGCTGGTTGAGCAATGTATTGGATGAATTCATGCAAACCCACACCGAAATCAACATTCGACTCTACAGCCAATATGTGGCAGAAGAGTCGCATCTTGAGCCTGATTTACTGATTTGGATTGGCCCGTTTGCTCAACAAGGCTGGAGACGTGAATTGCTCGGCCATTGGCAATATTCACCTTATGCGTCGCCACACTATCTTGCCAATAACGACATGCCAGAGCATCCACAAGATCTAGTCAAACATCCTTGGATTGATTTTATCGCTTTTCGCCAAGAAGCCTTGGCTCTCATCCATCCTATTCACGGCAGCTATCTTTTACCTGCGCTCACAAGCCGCTTGCAGAGTGATAATTTAGCTATGCAAGCGGATGCGATAGCCAAAGGAAGAGGCATCGGCTTACTGCCGACATGGTTTGCCAAAGGCTTTGAACAAGCGCACCCAAACAGTGTGCAAGCATGTTTGCCAGAATGGTTGTCGCCACCCACTGAAATTAGTTGTCATTATCCAGCAGGCAGACATCCGCTCAAACTGCGTCTGTTTATCGACGCGCTACGTCAAGCCTGCCCTGAGGAATGGAAAACACCATAAACATCAAGATCAAAAAAGCCCAGCGAATGACTCGCTGGGCTTTTGCATTAAAAATAAGAAGACTTAAGCAAGCAACTCTTGTGCTTGTTTCACCACGTTTTCAGTCGTAAAGCCGAACATTTTGAACAGTTGATCCGCCGGTGCTGACTCACCAAAGGTAGTCATACCGATGATCTTTCCGCCAAAACCAACGTACTTGTACCAGAAATCCGCGATACCTGCTTCAATTGCAATACGCTTAGTCACGGCTGCTGGTAGTACGGCTTCGCGGTAGGCTGCATCTTGTTTATCAAACGCATCGGTTGATGGCATCGAAACTACGCGCACTTTCTTACCTTCGGCTGTAAGTTGCTCTGCGGCTTTTACCGCCAGTTCAACTTCAGAGCCAGTGGCAATCAGGATAAGCTCAGGCTGACCAGCGCACTCTTTTAGGATGTAACCACCTTTCGCGATATCCGCAACTTGCGCTTCGCTACGTGGTTGCTGCGCTAGGTTTTGGCGAGAGAAAATCAGCGCTGATGGGCCATCTTTACGCTCAATCGCCAACTTCCATGCGACGGCTGATTCCACTTGATCACACGGACGCCATGTGCTCATGTTTGGTGTCAAACGCAGTGAAGCCACTTGCTCAACCGGTTGATGGGTTGGGCCATCTTCACCCAACCCGATAGAGTCGTGCGTGTAGAGTTGAATGTTCTGAATCTTCATCAGCGCGGCCATTCGCATTGCATTACGGGCGTATTCCATAAACATCAGGAAGGTTGCGCCGTAAGGAACGAAGCCACCGTGCAGCGCGATACCATTCATGATGGCAGTCATACCGAATTCACGCACACCATAGTGAATGTAGTTACCCGAGAAATCTTCCGCCGTGAGCGATTGAGAGCCCGACCACATGGTGAGGTTAGACGGTGCCAAGTCCGCCGAGCCGCCCATAAATTCTGGCAGCATTTTACCAAACGCTTCCAGCGCATTTTGTGACGCTTTGCGTGACGCAATATTGGCTGGGTTAGCTTGAAGGTCAGCAATAATTTGACTCGCTTTCGCTTCCCATTCTGCTGGCAACTCGCCATTTACGCGGCGTTTGAACTCAGCGGCTTCGGCTGGGTAAGCGGCGGCGTAGGCTTCAAACTTGGCGTTCCAATCGGTTTCTTTCGCTTGGCCAGCTTCTTTGGCATCCCACTGCGCGTAAATGTCGGCAGGGATGTGGAAAGGTGCATGCGGCCAACCCAGGAATTCACGCGCTGCTTTGATTTCTTCAGCGCCTAAAGGGGCACCGTGACAGTCGTGTGAGCCCGCTTTGTTTGGCGAACCAAAACCGATGATGGTTTTGGTGCAAATCAAGGTTGGACGAGGGTCAGCTTTCGCAGCCTCAATCGCGGCATTAATCGCTTCAGCGTTATGGCCATCAACCGCAGCAATAACATGCCAGCCGTACGCTTCAAAACGTTTTGGCGTGTCATCAGAGAACCAGCCTTCCACATGACCATCGATAGAGATGCCGTTGTCATCCCAAAACGCAATCAGTTTGCCAAGGCCCAGTGTGCCCGCCAGAGAACACGCCTCGTGCGAGATGCCTTCCATCAAACAACCATCACCCATGAACACATAAGTGAAGTGGTCAACGATGTCGTGACCCGGTTTGTTGAACTGCGCCGCCAGTGCTTTTTCAGCCATCGCCATGCCGACCGCATTGGTAATACCTTGGCCTAGTGGGCCCGTGGTGGTTTCAATGCCCGGCGCGTAACCGTATTCTGGGTGACCCGGTGTTTTTGAGTGCAATTGACGGAAGTTTTTCAAATCATCAATCGACAGCGCGTAACCGCTCAGGTGCAATAAAGAGTAAATCAGCATTGAGCCGTGGCCGTTTGACAGCACAAAACGGTCGCGGTCAGCCCATTGTGGGTTTTGTGGGTTATGGTTTAAGTGGCTACGCCAAAGCACTTCAGCGATATCCGCCATACCCATCGGTGCACCAGGGTGACCAGAGTTAGCTTGTTGAACACCGTCCATACTAAGAGCACGGATGGCATTGGCGAGTTCTTTATTAGAAACAAGGTTACGGGAAGACATGTCTGCTCCTGAGTGCATTAAGCGAATTCAAATTAACGGAAATGGGCTGAAAATAGCGCGGCTATTCTCTCAAAGCACTTTTCTCACTGCAAACGTTTTACTGGAGAAATAGTGCTCTTTAGCGCTTATTTTTAGGATAAAAAACCAAACTCCAATTTTTCATCTAAATTTAAGCAAACGTTTGGTTTACAGACAGGCGTAAAAATAACTTGTAATTCGACCATTCAAAACTAGAATAGACGTCTAGATGTAGAAACACCTACATAAACTAATGAATAACGATGGTGAGCGAAGCTTGCCATAGTCCAACGATTAAAAGTGGAGCTCTCATGGTTAAGCACCTGTTTACTTCTGAATCCGTTTCAGAAGGCCATCCAGATAAAATTGCAGACCAAATTTCTGATGCAGTTTTGGATGCGATTTTAGAACAAGACATCAAAGCGCGCGTTGCTTGTGAAACTTACGTGAAAACCGGCATGGTCATGGTTGGTGGTGAAATCACTACCTCTGCATGGGTGGACATTGAAGAGCTTACTCGCCAAACCGTTCGTGAAATTGGTTACGTCAACTCAGAGATGGGTTTCGATGCCAATTCTTGCGCCGTTTTGAATACCATTGGTAAACAGTCACCTGATATCAACCAAGGTGTTGATAAGGCCGATCCTAAAGAACAAGGCGCCGGTGACCAAGGTATTATGTTCGGTTACGCGACCAACGAAACTGAAATCCTGATGCCAGCACCGATCACCTACGCTCACCGCTTGATGCAAAAACAAGCAGAAGTGCGCAAAAATGGCACGCTTTCTTGGCTACGTCCTGATGCAAAATCTCAAGTTACCTTCCAATATGACCAAGGTAAAATTGTCGGAATTGATGCAGTCGTTCTTTCAACGCAACATTGCGACTCTATCTCGACAGCTGACCTACGCGAAGGCGTCATGGAAGAGATCATCAAGCCAGTGTTGCCAGCCGAGTGGCTTAGCAAAGAGACCAAATTCTTCATCAACCCAACCGGTCGTTTTGTGATTGGCGGCCCAATGGGTGACTGTGGTTTAACTGGTCGTAAGATCATCGTTGATACCTACGGCGGCGCAGCGCGTCACGGTGGTGGTGCATTCTCTGGTAAAGATCCATCAAAAGTAGACCGTAGTGCAGCCTACGCGGCGCGTTATGTAGCGAAAAACATCGTGGCGGCTGGCCTTGCTGACCGCTGTGAAATTCAGTTGTCATACGCCATTGGTATCGCAGATCCAACCTCAATCATGGTCGAAACCTTTGGTACTGAAAAAGTATCACAAGAGATCATCATTGAAGCGGTACGCCAGCACTTCGACCTACGCCCATACGGCCTACAAGAAATGCTCAATTTGCTGCAACCGATCTACAAGAAAACCGCCGCTTATGGTCACTTCGGCCGTGAAGAGTTTCCTTGGGAAGCGACTGACAAAGCCGCCATCCTGCGTGACTTTGCTGGCTTGAAGTAATTTTCAACCTAGTTTAAATTTGTAAGCCCTTGCTCATTCGCAAGGGCTTTTTTCTAGGAATGAATCTGTGCCTAATTTTGAGCTACATTACCGCGCGCAAGTAAAAGCAAAACAGTGCATCACAACCGCTCGTCACTATTTTCAACACGACTTCCCTATGCCGAGTATCAGCTATCAGTTACGGGGAAAGGCGGCAGGTAAGGCTTATTTACAACGTTGGGAAATCAGACTGAATCCAGTGCTGTTTGCTGAAAATCAACGCGCCTTTCTCGATGAAGTGATCCCACATGAAATCGCCCACCTAATTACCTACCAGCGCTATGGTCGCGTTCGTCCACACGGTAAAGAGTGGCAGGGTGTGATGAATCAAGTGTTTCATTTACCAGCCAATACCACTCATCGCTTTGAAGTCTCTTCTGTGCAAGGCAAAACCTTTGAATATCACTGCGCCTGTGCGCATTATCCGCTCACTGTCCGTCGTCACAATAAAGTGATGCGCAATCAAGCCACCTACCGCTGTCAACACTGTGCACAAACGCTCCATTTTACTGGCGTGCAGCTTTCCTAAATAAACTTTGGTTGCTGCTACTTGAATCTACAGCTGTGTGGTTACACCCATCTGCAATTAACAACAAAAACATCATTTATTATTCTTTAATCTGAGTGTTAGACTAATAAAAACCATACTTATATCAGTCTAAATGATGTCCTATTTTCGCTTATTGCTTGTGAATAGCAGCTTAGCTTTGTTCTCGTTTTGTGCCCTAGCTGCGCCTCCCGCTTCCTTTTCTCAAGCTAAAAAAGAAGCATTGAAAATCTATCATGATCACCCAGTGAGCTTTTACTGCGGTTGTGACATTGCATGGCAAGGTAAGAAAGGCACGCCCGACTTACAAGCTTGTGGTTACCAAGTTCGCAAACAACAAACTCGCGCCAGCCGTATTGAATGGGAACACGTCGTCCCTGCTTGGCAATTTGGCCACCAGCGTCAGTGCTGGCAACAAGGTGGGCGTAAAAATTGCACCAAAAATGATACTATTTTTCGTTCGATGGAAGCTGACCTTCACAACCTGACGCCGGCGATTGGCGAAGTTAACGGCGATCGTTCAAACTACAATTTCAGTCAGTGGAATGGCGTAGAAGGTGAAAGCTATGGCCGTTGTGAGATGCAGGTCGATTTTAAACAACGCAAAGTCATGCCACCCGATAGAGCACGTGGCTCAATTGCTCGTACCTATCTGTACATGAGCCAAAACTATGGCTTTCAGTTATCCAAGTCCCAAACACAACTAATGCAAGCGTGGAATCGCCAATACCCAGCCGATGAGTGGGAATGCAAACGCGATCAGCGAATTGCCAAAGTTCAAGGCAATCACAACCCATTTGTGCAGCAACAGTGCCGTTCATGAGGTACTTTTTGTGGGCCATTTTCGTGATTGAAACTCGCCCTTGCCCCTTGTTTTTTCAGTGTAAAGCATCCATGTTAATGGCTATTCAACGTCAGGTAGGAACTATCCATGCGTATCCCTAGAATTTATCATCCGACTCCTCTTCAACCCTCAAGCATTATTGCTCTCAATGATGATGCGGCTGGGCATATTGGCCGGGTGTTACGCATGCAAGCGGGCCAAGAAGTACTGCTTTTTGATGGCAGTGGCGCGGAATTTCCAGCGGAAATTACCGAGGTCAGCAAAAAAAATGTGCTGGTCAATGTGTTGAAAAGAGTCGAAAGCAGCTGTGAATCGCCTCTTAATTTACACCTTGGGCAGGTGATCTCGCGTGGAGACAAAATGGAGTTCACCATTCAAAAATCGGTCGAACTTGGCGTCAATACCATCACGCCTTTGATTTCTGAACGTTGCGGCGTGAAATTAGATGCCAAACGTTTTGAGAAAAAACTTGAACAGTGGCAAAAAATTGCAATCAGCGCTTGTGAGCAGTGCGGCCGCAATATAGTGCCGCTGATCCGCCCAATTATGCAGTTGGAAGAGTGGTGTGCCGAACCCAGTGATGCGCTCAAGCTCAACTTACATCCACGTGCGAAGTATTCGATTAATACCCTGCCTCAACCCATCAATAAAGTCCGTTTGTTGATTGGCCCTGAAGGGGGCTTATCAGAATCAGAAATTAGCATGACTGAACAGTACCATTTTGAAGAAACCTTGCTAGGCCCACGCGTACTGCGTACTGAAACTGCGGCCTTAACGGCTATTACTGCTCTTCAAGTTCGCTTTGGCGATCTTGGCTAACCGGAGAAAAACAATGATTAAACTTGGTATCGTCATGGACCCTATCTCGTCCATTAACATCAAAAAAGATTCCAGCTTTGCCATGTTGCTAGAAGCGCAGCGTCGTGGTTATGAAATCCACTATATGGAGATGAATGATCTACACTTAGATCAAGGTGTCGCTTTTGCCGATACCAAAGTGGTGACATTGAAAGAAGATCCGAATGGTTGGTATGAGTTTTTATCTGAGCAAACTATTCCACTGGCTGATCTCGATGCAGTGTTGATGCGTAAAGATCCGCCGTTTGACACTGAATATATCTACGCAACCTACATTCTAGAACGCGCAGAAGAAGCAGGAACATTAATCGTCAATAAGCCGCAAAGCTTACGTGACTGCAATGAGAAACTGTTTACGGCATGGTTCCCTGAACTAACGCCAACCACCATAGTGACGCGTAAAGCGGAAAAAATTAAAGCCTTCCGCGCGCAACATGGTGATGTGATTTTAAAACCGTTAGACGGTATGGGCGGGGCATCTATCTTCCGCGTTAAAGAGGGTGATCCAAACGTATCTGTCATTATCGAAACATTAACTAACCACGGCCAAAACTACTGTATGGCGCAAACTTTTGTATCTGACATCAGCAACGGTGATAAACGTATTTTAGTGGTCGATGGTGAACCAATGCCTTACTGCCTAGCGCGAATTCCGGCACAAGGTGAAACCCGTGGCAATTTGGCAGCTGGTGGCCGTGGTGAAGCGCGTCCGCTAAGCGAAACCGATAAAAAAATTGCTCAAACTATTGCTCCAACATTGAAAGAAAAAGGCTTAATCTTTGTCGGACTTGACGTTATTGGCGACAAGCTCACTGAGATCAACGTGACGAGCCCTACGTGTATTCGTGAAATAGAGGCCGCCTTTGATATCTCAATTACCGGTAAGTTGATGGACGCGATTGAGCGTCGAATCAACAAGTCATGCTGAACTGGGCAAACTCTTGCCCAGTAATTTGCGATAGGTTGGAGGCAGTATGAATCTTACAAATCATTTTTTAGTCGCCATGCCAAGTATGAGAGACCCTTACTTCAAGCACAGTGTTATTTACATCTGTGAGCACAATGAAGAAGGGGCGATGGGCTTGATGATTAATGTGCCGATTGATATCACCGTGGGCGGCATGTTAAACCAAGTCGATGTTGAGCCAAGCTACCCGAAGCTTCAACTTGATAGCCTAAAAAGGCCCGTATTGAATGGCGGTCCTGTTTCTGAAGATCGCGGTTTTATCCTACATCGACCGAAAGATCATTATGAATCCAGCATCCGTATGAGCGATGACATTGCCGTCACCACATCGAAAGATATTTTAGCGGTACTGGGCACGGATGCCGAACCAAGTCACTATCTTGTGGCTCTGGGTTATTCAGGCTGGGAGCCCGGTCAACTTGAGTTAGAGCTGGCTGAAAATTCTTGGTTAACCATTGAGGCCGATCCAGATGTTATCTTTAATACGCCCATTCACGATAAGTGGAATCAGGCGATTAAAAAACTCGGCATTGACCCCATCCAACTCTCAGCACAAGCTGGGCATGCTTAACTTTTACGGCTCTAACCTTTACGGCTCTAACTAGGTAACGCGCCTTTTTAGAGCCTTCGTTGCACCATTCAAGATACTGATTATGACATCCAGAACCATTATGGCTTTTGACTTTGGCACCAAAAGCATCGGCAGTGCGATTGGCCAAGAAGTTACAGGCACCGCATCGCCACTTAAAGCCTTTAAAGCCAATGACGGAATTCCACATTGGGAAGAGATCGAAAAGCAGATCAAAGAGTGGCAACCCCATTTATTGGTGGTAGGGCTACCAACAGATTTGCACGGCAAAGCATTAGAAACCATTACCCCACGAGCCAAAAAATTTGCGCAGCGTTTACACGGGCGCTTTGGCTTAGCCGTCGAGATGCATGACGAACGGCTTTCAACCCGGGAAGCCCGCGCCGACTTGTTTGCCATGGGCGGCTATAAGGCGCTGAGCAAAGGCAATGTCGATTGCCAATCAGCTGTAGTGATCTTAGAGAGCTGGTTTGAAGCGCAATGGGGCGCGTAACTTAACCTCGTGTAACTTAACTTTAATACAGCGGTGCAGCACAATCCCGAATCGAGTTCGGGATTGTTCGTCTTAAACTGCGACTATTCCATATCAATCTGCACGTTATCCAATGTGCCACTGCTGATCCCTTCGCCACGCTTTGTTTTTAACATTAAACGTAAATCGTTAGCCGAGTCAGCGCTGTGCAGTGCATCTTGTTCACTGATTTTGTCCTCAACGACCAGTTGATATAGTGCTTGGTCAAAAGTCTGCATCCCCACTTCTTTTGATTTGCCCATCGTCGCTTTCAATTCGTGCAGATCACCGCGGCGGATCAAATCGGAAATTCGAGGGCTGTTGAGTAAAATCTCAAACACACCATGTCGTCCCTTGCCATTTTTATCGCGGATCAACTGCTGCCCCACGACGCCTTTGAGGTTCATCGACAGATCAAACAAAAACTGCTCTTTTTGCTCTTTAGGAACCAAATGCAAAATTCGCTCAAGCGCTTGGTTGGCATTGTTAGCATGTAACGTTGCCATACATAAATGACCTGTCTCGGCAAAGGTCATCGCATATTCCATCGTTTCACGTGAACGGATCTCACCAATTAAAATCATATCAGGGGCTTGGCGCAGAGAGTTTTTCAGAGCCACTTCGTAACTCTCGGTATCCAACCCTACTTCTCGCTGGGTCACAATGCAACGCTGATGCTCATGCACAAACTCAATCGGATCTTCCACTGTTAAAATATGCCCAGTTCGGTGCGAGTTACGATAACCCGTCATGGCCGCCATGGTGGTCGATTTGCCCGACCCCGTCGCGCCGACCACCAGCACCAGCCCACGCTTTGCAATCGAGAGATCTTGCAACACGCCCGGTAACTTTAATTCTTCAAAAGTGGGGATATGAGTTTCAATACGGCGGATCACCGCACCGGGCAGCTCACGCTGAAAAAAAGCACTGACACGAAAACGGCCAATCTCTCTCACCACTGCAAAATTGGCTTCACGTGTGCGTTGAAATTCACGGCGGCGATCCTCATCCATCATGGCATCTAACAACGCCATCACCTGCGTTTGGGATAACTTTTCGCCATGAGCTCTTAACTCTCCATCGACGCGAAATAACACTGGCGCTCCTACGGTGAGGTACAAGTCGGAAGCTTTTTGAGTCAACATACCCTCAAGACATTGGTTCAGTTCCATGAGCTCTCTCTTAAAATGGTGATGAATTGACTTCCAGTTTTTTCTGCACTTCTTCTTGATCGACAATACCTTGCGCAATCAACTGTTTAGAATTCTGTTCCATGGTTTGCATGCCATGCGCCGCACCCGTTTGGATAATGGAGTACATCTGCGCAACCTTATCCTCGCGGATCAAGTTACGAATCGCTGGAGTGGCAAGCATAATTTCATGACATGCGACGCGGCCCCCACCTAAACGTTTTAGCAACTTTTGCGCAATCACGGCTCGCAATGATTCAGAGAGCATTGAACGAACCATCTCTTTATCACTACCGGGAAACACATCAATGATCCGGTCGATGGTTTTCGCCGCAGAGCTGGTATGTAACGTGCCGAACACTAAATGCCCGGTTTCAGCCGCGGTTAACGCTAAGCTGATGGTTTCTTGATCGCGCAGCTCACCGACCAAGATTACATCCGGATCTTCGCGCAGCGCCGAGCGTAGCGCCGCTTTAAAACTGTGGGTATCTCGGTGTACTTCACGTTGGTTAACCAAACATTTATTGTTGCTATGCACAAACTCAATGGGGTCTTCAATGGTTAAAATGTGTTTGTTGTGGTGAGAATTAATGTAATCAACCATTGCTGCCAGTGTGGTCGACTTACCCGACCCTGTTGGCCCAGTCACCAGCACCAATCCTTTCTCATAATTGGCGATTTTATTAAAAATGTCAGGCGCTTGTAGTTCTTCCAAGGTTGGGATCACCGTAGGAATCGTCCGGAAAACCGCAGAGCAGCCACGAGATTGATGGAAAGCATTGACACGAAAACGCCCTACATTAGGCAGCTCAAATGAGAAATCCACTTCCAGTTTCTCTTCAAATTCACTACGCTGAGCATCGTTCATGATCTCAAAAATCAAACGATGCACGTCAGCATGAGTAAAAGCAGGCACTCCGAGCTTTCTTACTTCACCATCTATCCGTACCATAGGTGGAACACCTGCAGATAGGTGTAGATCCGAAGCGTTGTGCTTTACACTAAAATCCAGTAGCTCAGCGATATCCATTTAATTTCCTTAGTAAAGTCAGGCTATGAGTAGTATTCAACAAAACATTGAACAGATCACTTCACAAATTGAAAGTGCACAACAAAAGTGTGGACGCGCTCGAGAGAGAGTGCAACTTTTAGCGGTCAGTAAGACCAAACCTGTCGAGGCGATTCTAGAAGCGGCGCGCGCTGGGCAACGTTTATTTGGTGAAAACTATGTGCAAGAGGGCGCGGATAAAGTTCAATACTTCAATACCTTGCACCCCGAACTGGATTTAGAATGGCACTTTATCGGCCCAATTCAGTCCAATAAATCGCGCATTGTGGCCGAGAACTTTGCTTGGGTGCATACGGTGGATCGAAGTAAAATTGCCCAGCGTTTAAATGATCAACGTCCAGCAGGCATGCCACCACTACAGGTCTTGATTCAAGTCAACACCAGCGGTGAAAGCTCGAAATCGGGCATTGGTGAACACGAAATAGTTGAGTTGGCAGAGTTGATATCCGCGCTACCCAACCTCACGTTAAGAGGACTGATGTCTATTCCTGAGAATGTCCCCGATTACGCTGCGCAACTTGCCGCATTTCAAAAACTGGCGAGCTTACAAGCGCAATTGTCTGAACGTTTTTCAGGGTTAGATACGCTCTCAATGGGCATGAGTGGCGACATGCAAGCGGCGATTGAAGCTGGTAGCACTATGGTGAGGATCGGCACCGCTATTTTTGGTGCGCGTGATTACGCTTAGCACTGGCTTATCTATCAACCACATAATAATCAATCAGCGACAAGCAATTAGAGGTCAGCAGATGCAGCAGAGAAACATCACTTTTATCGGTGCAGGCAATATGGCCAAAGCAATTATTGCAGGCTTAGTCGCCAGCGGTTATCCAGCTGATAGAATTACCGCGACCGCACCGTCAGAAACAAGACGCAAACCACTGGAAAGTGCTTATGGCATTCACACCACCAGCGATAATCTTGCCGCAGCGCAGCAAGCCGATGTGGTGGTACTGGCGGTCAAACCGCAGTTGATGGCCAGTGTCTGTCAACCTTTGCAATCCATTGATTTTAGAAATAAGTTGGTGATCTCCATTGCAGCAGGTGTTTCTGCGGCGCGCCTTAATGAGATGCTGGCAACCGAACTACAACTAGTACGCGCCATGCCCAATACACCTTCGCTGATCAATCGAGGCATGAGCGGTCTATTTGCCGCTCCAAGCGTATCAGAGCAAGACAAACGCTTTACCGCACAATTGCTACAAGCCGTTGGTGAAGTGTGCTGGGTTGAAAACGAGTCCGCCATTAATGGCATCATCGCCGCTGCAGGCAGTGCGCCTGCCTACTTCTTTTTGTTTATGGAAGCGATGCAAAATGAAGCCATCGCTCAAGGCTTTGATAAAGAAACGGCCCGTTTGTTAGTACAACAAGCGGCGTTAGGCGCAGCCGAAATGGTGGTGGCAAACCCTGAGATTGAACTCTCGACATTGCGTGAACAAGTGACCTCCAAAGGCGGCACCACCGCCGAGGCGATTCGCACCTTTAACGAGCATCAACTTGCCAATATCGTTGCACAAGCGATGCAAGCGGCCGTAACTCGTGCACAAGAAATGGAAAAACTGTTTTAATCCTAGTGGCGTTTCACTAAGCTATAGCGCAAAAGCGCAAACGACACTCTACTCATATTAAGGGCTAGCTATGAATTCAATGAGTTTTTTGATCTCCACCCTGTTTGATCTGTACATCATGGTCGTAATTTTACGTATCTGGTTACAAGCAGCGCGTGCCGATTTCTATAACCCATTCTCCCAGTTTATCGTCAAAGCAACACAACCTGTGGTTGGCCCACTGCGCCGAGCGATTCCATCCATTGGTAGCCTAGATTTGGCCACGGTTCTCTTTGCGTACGTGCTGTGCGTATTGAAATTTATTGTCTTAATGCTGGTGGCATCAGGTGGTGCAGTTAGTTTTAGCGTCTACTTTTTATTCTTAGGCTTACTCTCGTTAGTCAAAGCCGCTGGCGGTTTACTGTTCTGGGTGCTGTTGATCCGCGCTATTCTTAGTTGGGTTAGCCAAGGCCGCAGCCCGATTGAATACGTATTTCATCAATTAACCGAGCCGATGCTTGCGCCGATCCGCCGTATCCTACCAGCGATGGGTGGTTTTGATTTAAGTGTATTGGTGCTGTTTATTGTGCTGCAGTTTGCTAACTTCCTAATGGGCGATTTTATTGGCCCAGTATGGTATCAGTTGTAATGTCATCTGCTGTTTGGCAAGAGGGAGAGGATCTAATCCTCAAGCTCTACATCCAACCCAAAGCAAGCCGCGATAGTATCGTCGGCTTGCATGGTGAGGAACTCAAAATTGCCATCACCGCACCGCCTGTTGATGGCAAAGCCAACGCGCATTTAACCAAATTCTTGGCCAAACAATTTAAAGTCGCCAAAGGTTTAATCGAGATAGAAAAAGGGGAATTGGGACGTCATAAACAAGTCCGAATTCATTCACCTCAAGTGATACCACAGCCGATTGAAGCCATCTTGTGATGGCTTTTTATTTAGCCCACGCTGTTTTGTAAGGAGCACCACATGCGTAAATGGATGATAGCGTTTGTTATAGCCTTTATTTCGCTACCCACACTCGCCGAGCAGTTTCAAACCATCAAGAATGTTGAAGTTCACTACTCAGCTTTCAACTCAACATTTTTAACGCCACAAGTGGCGCGCAGTTATCAGTTAAAACGTAATGGTTACTCGGCTATTTTAAACATCAGCGTATTAGATAACTCGGCCTTAGGTAAACCAGCTATGGAAGCGACACTCAAAGGCAATGCGAAAAACCTAATCGGTCAGGTACGTGAACTTGAATTTAAACAATTCAAAGAGGGCAACGCGATTTATTACCTCGCTGAATTCCCCATTACCAATGAAGAGAATTTGAGTTTTGACATTGAGGTTGATGCGGGCTTAAAAGGCACCGGTAAGCTTAAATTCACCCAAAAATTCTACGTCGAAGAATAGAGAAATAGTGCAATGAAAAAAATAGTATTAGCCACAGGAAACCAAGGCAAAGTGCGCGAAATGGCTGATCTGCTGGTTGATTTCGGTTTTGATGTAGTGGCGCAAACAGAATTAAACGTCCCAGAAGCCGAAGAGACTGGCACCACCTTTATTGAAAATGCGATCATCAAAGCACGACATGCTGCCAAAATCACTGGCTTACCTGCGATTGCCGATGATTCAGGATTAGAAGTGGATTATCTGCAAGGCGCTCCGGGGATTTACTCGGCGCGCTACGCTGGTGAAAATGCCAGTGACCAACAAAACCTAGAAAAATTATTAGCGGCAATGGAAGGTGTACCAGACGAACAACGCACCGCTCGTTTTCATTGCGTGCTGGTTTTCATGCGTCACGAAAATGACCCAACACCATTGGTCTGCCATGGTACGTGGCAAGGTCGCATCTTGCACCAAGCTCACGGCAGTAACGGTTTTGGTTATGACCCGATCTTCTTTGTCCCTGAAGATAACTGCGCTTCAGCAGAACTGCTACCTGCACGTAAAAAGCAGCTTTCACATCGTGGCAAAGCGCTAAAAATGCTATTTAAAACCTTAAGCGAGCAAAATTCATAATGTTGCAACCACCCGCGCTGAGTTTGTACGTGCACATCCCATGGTGTGTACAAAAATGCCCCTATTGTGATTTTAACTCTCACGCGCTAAAGCACGATATTCCTGAACGTGAATACATTGATGCGCTATTGGAGGATCTCGATACCGATATCGCCAAATACCGCCTTACAGACCATCCTCGCCCATTGCATTCCATTTTTATTGGCGGTGGTACACCGAGTCTTTTTTCTGCTGAAGGTATTGCTCGCCTGCTACAAGGCATTGAAGCGCGTATTGCGTTTAAGCCTGGGATTGAAATCACCATGGAGGCCAACCCAGGCACGGTAGAAGCTGACCGTTTTGTTGGATATCGACAAGCAGGGGTGACGCGCATCTCGATTGGTGTACAAAGTTTTGAGCCACAAAAACTGGCACGTTTAGGGCGAATTCATGGTCAGCAAGAGGCGGTTAATGCCGCTCAATTAGCTCATCAAATTGGCTTAAACAGCTTCAACTTAGATTTGATGCATGGCTTACCCGATCAAAATTGTGAACAAGCGCTGGCCGATTTAGACAAAGCGATTGCACTAAACCCACCTCATCTTTCTTGGTATCAACTGACCATTGAACCTAATACGGTTTTCTACTTTAAACCGCCTACTTTGCCAGATGATGACGCGCTGTGGGATATTTTTGAGCTGGGTCACCAAAAATTGGCCGCCGCTGGGTACGTGCAGTATGAAATTTCTGGCTATAGCAAGCCCGGCTATCAATGCCAACACAACTTAAATTACTGGCGCTTTGGTGATTATCTAGGGATTGGTTGTGGCGCGCATGGCAAGCTCAGCTTTAGCAATGGGCGTATTGTACGCACCACTAAGGTGAAGCATCCGCGTGGCTATCTCAATTTACTCAAACCTTACTTGGATGACGAATTTGAAGTCGCCGCTGCGGATCGCCCTTTTGAATTCTTCATGAACCGCTTTCGCTTGATGGAACCTTGTCCGAAACAAGACTTTGTTGAAACAACTGGATTAAGTTTAAGCGTGATTCAACCAACGATAGATTGGGCACTAGCCGAACACTATTTAACGCAAACCGAAAGTCACTGGCAAATCACAGAAAAAGGAAAACTGTTTCTTAATGACTTGCTCGAAGCCTTTATGGCTGACGACTAAAAAGATAAACCCAACAGAGATTGGCTAACCTAATCGGTAGCCAATCTTTTGCCAAAAACACGGGCTGTCAGAAAATATTGAACTTAAAAGATAGAGCGACCAATACGCTCAGCCAAGAGTTCTAACATCCTAGTGCCCGCTAAAGAATTACCTGACGCATCAAGCTCTGGCGACCAAACCGCAATCGTCATCTCCCCAGGAACAACAGCAATAATACCGCCACCTACGCCCGATTTACCCGGCATGCCAACACGATAAGCGAACTCTCCTGCGCCATCATACAAACCGCAAGTCGCTAATAAGGCATTGATCTGCTTACTTTGTGTCGGCGTTACTATCGCTTCCTTGGTATGCACGGACACCCCTTTATTCGCCAGATAACTGAAGGTTTTCGCTAATTGAACACAGCTCATTTTAAGTGAACAAGCGTGAAAATAGTTGTGCAGGACCGGGATAACGTCATTATCGAAATTACCAAACGATCGCATCAAATAGGCGATGGCGGCATTGCGATCGCTGTGCATCATTTCTGAAGCCGCTACCACTTTGTCGTATACGATGCCCTCTTCACCCGACAACTGACGTACAAACTCCAGTAAGCGCTGCCGAGGGGCTGATAAACGGCTATGCAGCATATCCGCCACCACAATAGCTCCAGCATTGATAAAAGGGTTACGCGGAATGCCCTGCTCCATTTCAAGCTGGATCATCGAATTAAACGCTTGGCCTGAAGGTTCTTTTCCGACACGAAGCCATAGCTCTTCTGGTTTATAAAGCATCATAGCGAGCGTTAAGCTCAAAGCTTTAGAGATGGATTGAATTGAGAATCCTTCCGTGGCATCTCCAGCCGAAATCACTTCACCTTGATTGGTGTAAACCGCGATCGCCAGCTTGTTATTCGGTACTTTGGCTAAAGCAGGAATGTAATCGGCGACTTTTCCTTTGCCGATCAGTGGGCGAACCTCACACAAAATATCAGCAAGTAGATTGGGTGTTAGCTTCATGGGTGACCTTACCTCGGGTGAGAAATGTTTTTCTCTATTTTTATAATGATTTTCGTAGGGCGCTAAGGCCGAAAAAGCCAACATTACAACAATGTTGGCTTTTCTTTAATCGCTAATTTTGTTGCAGCAACAAAAGTGAGTCGTTACGCGGTGCGTTTATATTTTATATCCCACACACCATGACCTAAACGGTGACCACGCGCTTCAAATTTAGTCAAAGGACGCTCTTCTGGACGAGGAATATAGTCACCTTCTGCGGCAATATTGGCAAAGCCCGGCGCTTGATTCATCACTTCAATCATATGCTCAGCGTAGTTTTCCCAATCGGTCGCCATATGAAAGATACCCTCTTCCATTTTTAGTTTTTGACGCACCATTTCCGCAAATTCTAACTGCACAATACGGCGCTTATGGTGACGTTTTTTGTGCCAAGGATCAGGGAAGAACAGTTGCAGTGTATGCAGGCTACCATCAGGGATCATGTGTTCAAATACTTCCACTGCATCATGGCACATCACGCGTAAATTAGTCACGCCAGCATCACGAGCGGCTGACAAACAGGCGCCAACACCTGGGCTATGCACTTCAATACCAAAGAAGTTTTTTTGCGGTGCATTTTTAGCCATTTCAACTAATGAAGCGCCCATACCAAAACCGATTTCTAAAACCACCGGGTTATCGTTACCAAAAACCGCCGCCCAATCGAGCAATTGTGGCTGGAAATCAATACCCATTGTTGGCCAACATTCATTCATTGCCGCTTCTTGGCCTTTGGTTAATCGACCCTCACGACGAACGAAACTACGGATTCGACGCAGTATTTTGCCTTCTTCGGTATATTCGTTGGTGGTTACTTCACTCATTGATCTTGCCTGCACATTGATTAATCAAAGCGGGGATTATCCAAAGAATTATTCTCGGTGCAAGTGTTATCGAAATAAACTTGTTGGATAAATCCACACAATTTGTCCGTTTTACAACGTCACATTTATGTGGTGCAATTTTGCTCCACTAAAACTATAAACCAAAGAGCCTGTCGTGACACCTTTCGCTAACGCCATTTTAAAATGGTATGACGCCTATGGGCGCAAACATTTGCCGTGGCAACAAAACAAAACGGCCTACAGCGTTTGGCTGTCGGAAATTATGCTCCAACAAACTCAAGTCGCCACGGTGATCCCTTATTTCGAACGCTTCATGCAACGCTTTCCAACCGTGATTGATTTGGCCAATGCAGAACAAGACGAGGTACTGCACCTATGGACCGGCCTTGGTTATTACGCACGTGCGCGCAATCTACACAAAGCAGCCAAAATAGTGGCCAGCGAATATGGCGGTGAGTTTCCCCTTGATATCGAACAGATGAATGCTCTACCGGGTATTGGCCGCTCAACCGCTGCGGCGGTGCTTTCTTCGGTTTATAAGCAGCCGCACGCCATTTTAGATGGTAACGTAAAGCGTACTTTAGCCCGCTGCTTTGCTGTTGAAGGCTGGCCGGGGCAAAAAAAAGTTGAAACTCAATTGTGGCAACATGCCGAACAAAATACGCCAGCGCAAGATGTTGATAAATACAACCAAGCCATGATGGATATGGGGGCGATGGTCTGCACACGCAGCAAACCGAAATGTACACTCTGCCCAGTTGAATCTTTTTGCATTGCCAATAAACAAAATAACCCACTCGATTATCCGGGTAAAAAACCAAAAACAGACAAACCAACCAAACAAACCTGGTTTGTGATGCTGCACCATAACCATCAAGTATGGTTAGAACAACGCCCTCAAAGTGGAATTTGGGGTGGATTATTTTGCTTCCCTGAAAACCCCAATAGCGCCATCGAAGATCAACTTGATCACAGAGCCATCAAAGAGAGCGCTATCCGCTCTATTCGCCCACTCATCGCTTTTCGCCACACGTTTAGCCATTATCATTTAGAGATCACACCGATCTTGGTGGAGTTATCTCAACAACCGAACATCATCATGGAAGCAAGCAAAGGTCTTTGGTATAACTTAGCCCAACCGGAACAAATCGGCTTAGCCGCTCCTGTAAAACAGTTGCTAGAAAGCCTTCCATTTGAAATTAACCCTTAAAACACCGAAGAGGAAGTGACCATGAGCCGCACTGTATTTTGTGCTCGACTAAATAAAGAAGCCGACGGTTTGGATTTTCAACTGTACCCAGGTGAATTGGGTAAACGTATTTTTGACAACATCTCAAAAGAGGCTTGGGCACAATGGCAGCATAAGCAAACCATGCTGATCAACGAGAAAAAACTCAATATGATGGACCCTGAACATCGTAAATTACTGGAAACCGAAATGACCAACTTCCTATTTGAAGGAAAAGAGGTCCATATCGAAGGCTACACGCCACCAAGCAAATAAGAGATACCTTATTTATTTCGAGGATAATCAATGACATCATGGTAAACGCTCTGATGTCATTTTTGTATTGGGAAGATAATGAGAAAGCTGACTTACTTTTTTATTGCAATGCTACTGGCCGGTTGTAGCCGAGAATTAGTTGAACGCATATACAGCGTCGACTATGAGCCGACCAACCGTTTTGCCAAAAACTTAGCGCAATTACCCGGGCAATTTGTCAAAGATACCGCCGCCTTAGATGCACTGATCAGCAGTTTTTCTGGCAACATTGAGAAACGTTGGGGCAGTAAAGAGATCAAAGTGGCCGGTAAAAGCAACTATGTAAAATACATCGATAATTACCTGAGTCGTTCCGAAGTCAATTTCTCCACGGGAACCATTATTATCGAAACAGTTTCCCCAACTGACCCCAAAAAACATCTGCGCAATGCCATTATTACCACCTTACTCACGCCTGATGATCCCGCACACGTTGACCTTTTCTCTTCACAAAATATCGAATTGAATGGTCAGCCATTTTTGTACAACCAAGTGCTTGATCAAGATAAACAACCGATCCAGTGGGGTTGGCGCGCGAATCGATTTGCTGATTATCTTATTGAAAATAAATTAAAAGTTAAGAACGTTGATTTCAAAAAAGCCTACTATGTGGAAATTCCTATGGTAGCGGATCATGCCTCTAAACGAGGTTATAAATACGCCGACATCGTGCACCGAGCCTCGAAAAAATATAACATTCCCGAAGATCTGATCTACGCGATCATAAAAACTGAAAGTAGCTTTAACCCCTACGCCGTCAGTTGGGCCAATGCGTATGGCCTGATGCAAGTGGTTCCTAAAACCGCAGGTCGAGATGTCTTTAAACTGGTCAAAAATAAATCTGGTGAGCCCAGTCCTGAATATCTGTTTGATCCCGAAAAAAATATTGATACGGGAACGGCCTATTTTTATATTCTGAAAAACCGCTACCTCAAAGAGGTCAGCCATCCAACGTCACTCGAATACAGTATGATTTCGGCCTACAACGGCGGCACAGGAGGAGTACTGAATACCTTTAGCAAAGATAGGAAACGAGCGATGAGGGACTTAAATTCACTGCAACCCAATCAAGTCTATTGGGCGCTGACCCAAAAACACCCTAATGCTGAATCGAGAAGGTACTTAGAAAAAGTAACAAAATTCAAAAAGGAATTTAACGCAGGTGGATAAAAAAGCGCAGCTTTGTCTAAATTCGCAGCAAACAAACCGTTTTTTCAAAATATTTCCAAAAAGCAGTTGACGATTGAAGGGAAAATCCGTTTAATAGCGCTCCGTTGCCCGGATAGCTCAGTCGGTAGAGCAGAGGATTGAAAATCCTCGTGTCGGTGGTTCGATTCCGCCTCCGGGCACCACAAATTAAATTGTTGGTGCTTTTGTTAAAGTAGCAGCAAGCAATAAATAAAGTGCGCCGACTTAGCTCAGTAGGTAGAGCAACTGACTTGTAATCAGTAGGTCACCAGTTCGATTCCGGTAGTCGGCACCATTTATTGCCTCGATAGCTCAGTCGGTAGAGCAGAGGATTGAAAATCCTCGTGTCGGTGGTTCGATTCCGCCTCGAGGCACCATTATTTGGTGCGAAGTCTTAGACTTACACAGATAATTCCCCCTTAGTTCAGTCGGTAGAACGGCGGACTGTTAATCCGTATGTCGCAAGTTCAAGTCTTGCAGGGGGAGCCACTTTTAAAGCCAAGTCTAACGACTTGGCTTTTTTATTGTCTGTCATATTTATCCAATCCCCTCTACCTCTACAACGATTGAATTATGGGTCAGTCCATTTTCCGTCGAAAACTAAAACCAGTCTGGTGAGTTTGCTCCTTTAGTGTAACCAAGCGGATAAACGTGTGTTTTTCAACGCGCTTTTATTCGCTATTTGCTCCATTCAAAGCTCCTATTTTCTTTTCAACACCTCTTTCCCTATCTAATCTGACACTAATTTTTAACGAAAATGGGCAAAAACGAGTCACTAAGTATAGAAAAACAACAAACGACATTTTTTTTGCATTTTACTGTTGACGTTAAATGCGAAAAACCTTTTAATACACCCCGTCGCCCGGATAGCTCAGTCGGTAGAGCAGAGGATTGAAAATCCTCGTGTCGGTGGTTCGATTCCGCCTCCGGGCACCACAATTTCTAAATTGTTGGTGCCTAGCACAGACAATAAATTTAAAGATAAAAATGTGCCGACTTAGCTCAGTAGGTAGAGCAACTGACTTGTAATCAGTAGGTCACCAGTTCGACTCCGGTAGTCGGCACCATTCTTTAAAACCTGTTCCCCCTTAGTTCAGTCGGTAGAACGGCGGACTGTTAATCCGTATGTCGCAAGTTCAAGTCTTGCAGGGGGAGCCACTTTTCATCAATGAGCACTGCTTATTGATTCGGCGCCGACTTAGCTCAGTAGGTAGAGCAACTGACTTGTAATCAGTAGGTCACCAGTTCGATTCCGGTAGTCGGCACCATTTATCTGCATAAGATAAGCAAACATTCTGTTCCCCCTTAGTTCAGTCGGTAGAACGGCGGACTGTTAATCCGTATGTCGCAAGTTCAAGTCTTGCAGGGGGAGCCACTTTCTAAAGCCAAGTTTTCAAACTTGGCTTTTTTTGTGTCTTGCGTATGCTCATAATAAAAAGAGCCAGTTTTCACCAGCTCAATCGATTGGAACGTTCGCGGTAATTCACGATAGCCGGTTACTTAAAACCCTTCTCTTTCTTAATCAAATCGTACGCATTTTGGATCTCTTGCGATTTTTCTTTCGCAACGTTCATCATCTCTGGTGGTAAGCCTTTGGCCATCAATTTATCTGGGTGATGCTCATTCATCAATTTGCGATAGGCACGTTTAATTTCTTTAGCATCCGCATCTTCACTCACGCCTAACACATCGTAAGCATCAGTGAGGCGTTCAGCTTGCGCGGCTTGTTGCCACTGCCCAGATTGCTGGTAGCCTTGCTGTTGGCCACCAAAATTTCCGCCTTGTTGAAAACGAAAGGCCGCTTCTTGCATACGCAAGCGTCTTTCCAGTTGATCGGATGAGAAACCTAAACTACGAGCGATTTTGTGCAGTACATTGCGCTCGCTAGGGTGAACATCCCCATCGGCAAACGCGGCTGATATTTGCAATTCGAGGAAAAATTGCAACAAGTCAAAGCGTCCACCCGTCGAAAGGCGCACACGCTCCAACACTTCCTCTAAAGGAAAGCCACTCTCTTTACCCTCACGAAACGCATCTTGAGCCGCTTTACGTTGCTCACCATGTAAGTTCATACGCTCCATCATGATGGTAGCTAGCTGGATCTCTTCTTTGGTAACTTGCCCTTTCGCTTTAGCAACATGGCCCATGACCGCGAAAGCGGCTTTAAAAAATTCGTCTTGTCGCTCAGTTTGGCTTGGCCCAGAACCAAATGAGCCAGTTTTAAACCCCGCTTGATTCAAACGACGAGCTTTATCAAATTGATGCCCGAGAAACAAACCAAAAAATGCGCCAAACGGTCCTCCAAATAAGAAGCCAAAAAAAGCGCCAAGAATTTTGCCAAAAATATGCATTATGTGCTCTCAATCTATGAATTTTTCAGGAGTAAAGCGGTCTGATAGTGCCGGGAGCTTCAATTTCCTTTATGATAAGAAACGTTTTATTTTACATTCGGCCATCCATCTTCCGAATCAATCAAGTTCAAACAGGATAGTACAACTCGATGTCATGTTTTTCCCGCACCTTGTTAGCCGCTTCAATTAGCGCAGCTCTTTTTGTGCCACAGACTCAAGCAGAAGCTATGTTAGACAATAGTGTGCAGGAAATGCCCGCTATAGATCAATGTTTGATCAACGAACCTGAAGCAGAAAACTCAAGTCAGCAACCGATTAATGTCGAGGCTGATACGCTAGAAGCCGTGAACGGTGAACGCGCAAACTACTCAGGCAATGTGGTCGTTGTTCAAGGTAAAAAACGCATTCTAGCGGATACCGTTACCCTGCATCAGAAAGATAATATTGTGGTTGCGCAAGGTAATGTCAACTTCAGTGACGGTGAAGTAAGGACCATTTCTGACAAAGCCACCAACAATCTTAATACGGATTTAATGACATTAGAGAACACAAAATATCAATTTTTGTGTGAACCCGGCCGTGGTGAAGCTGTGTATATTTCCAAAACGGGTAAGGCCGTTTATGAGATAGAAGATGGTTCGATTACCTCTTGCCCTGAAGGTAATAGTGCATGGCGATTGAAAGCATCCAGCATTGATATTGACCAAAATGAAGAGCAAGCCACTTTTTATAATCCGCGCTTCGAGATTCAAAATATTCCGATTTTTTATCTGCCATTTCTTACGGTGCCGATTGGCGACACACGTAAAACGGGATTTTTATACCCTACCGTTTCTTACGGTTCTAGCGATGGTTTTGAAGCCCAAGTCCCTATTTATTGGAACTTAGCGCCAAACTATGACCTAGAAACGACCTTTAAATATATGCAAGAACGCGGTACGCAACTAAACAGTGAATTCCGTTATCTGAATGAGTTTGGTACAGGTAATATTAAATCTGAATATTTACCTGATGATCAAAAACATCCGGAAAAGGGTAGCCGCTGGGGCTTCCAATACCAACACAGTGGTATTTTCAACCAAGCTTGGAAGTTTGAAATTGACTACTCTCAAGTCAGTGACATTAGCTACTTTAGTGATTTAGACTCAGGTATCGGTAATCGAGAAGATGGTCAGCTTATCCAAGAAGGTAAAGCCACCTACCGGACCCACAATTGGGATTCATCGATACTGGTTCGCGACTTTCAGCTGCTTACAGAAGATAAAACTAGCACCAACCAACCCTATCGCTTGATGCCACAGATTGCGTTTAATTACTATGCGCCCGAATTATTACCGTATTTGAACTTTGATATGGTGAGCCATCTATCGCGTTTTGAAACCGATGCAAGAGGAAAACCTGCAGCCACCCGAGCGCACATTGAACCGGGCTTTACTATTCCTCTCAGTAACACCTGGGGTACTTGGACAACCGAAGCGCGAGTGCTTGGTACTTATTACCAACAAGATCTCAGCGGTGTTGACCTCAATTTAGATAACTATAAAGACCTAAAAGAGAGCGTTTCACGCATCATTCCGGAATTTAGAACTCATGCAGGATTAGTACTGGAAAGAAATACGGTTCTGTTTGATGACTATACGCAGACACTTGAGCCGCAGATTCAATACCTGTACGTACCGAGAGAAGATCAGCGCAATATCGGGTTGTACGATACAACGCTACTGCAAACCGATTATTATGGTTTATTCCGCAGCCGTAAATACAGTGGTGTCGATTATATTGCCCCGGCAAATCAGATCAGCTACGGTGCCTCTTCACGGTTTTTCGACGATCAGTATAAAGAACGTTTAAATATCTCTTTTGGCCAGATTTTTTACCTCAAAAAAGATCTCAAGAATTCCTCCCCTAATGAGGGAGATAATTCAGCCAACACTTCCAACTATTCGGCTTGGGCCGTCGAAATGGACTTCAACTATGATGATTTACTCTTCTACCATGGCGGGGTTCAGTACGACATAGACAGCAGTACGATGCAGCTCGCCAATAGTACTCTAGAGTACAGAGTGGGTTCTGGATACATTCAAACTAACTATCGTTACGTCACCAAAGAGTATATTGATAATACCGTTGGCGATACAATTACCAATATTAATGCCATTACCAAAGATGGCATTTCACAAGCCGGTTTACTGGCTGGGTATCAGATCTCCAAAAAGTGGAATGCTAGCGGGCAGTACTTCTACGATTTAACCACGGAAAAGAGCCTGGAGTGGCTGGCTAACCTAAGCTACACCTCAGATTGTTGGTATATTGGTTTTACTTATAGTAATCAACTGCGGAAATGGGATGGTGATTTTGTTACTGACCCTAATGCTACGCCACTCTACGAAAATAACTTTAGTTTGAACTTTGGTATTGTCGGTTTTGGCACCACGATTGGTGCAGGTTCCGGGATGACGGGCGTAGACAGCGCTGGAAATTCATTAAGTTATGGTCGTCCATTTTTCCTAAACAACTAATTTATTCGGCCTTTGCTTAAGCGTAAAGGCCCTTGCTCATTTTGATAGGACTACAAATGAAATTGTGGAAACACACACTGATTGGATTGATGGCAACATTAAGCCTAAACACCGCATCCGCTACTCCTGTTGAGCTCGATCGCGTCGCCGTCATCGTCAATAGTGGCGTTATTTTACAGAGTGACATTGATGGTGCATTAAAAACCTTGACCATTAATGCAAAGAAAAATGGTCAAACGCTACCCGAAGACACAGTGCTGCGTGAGCAAGTGGTTGAAAAATTGATTATTGATACCATTCAGCAACAAGAAGCACAACGCATTGGCGTTCGCATTGACGATAACCGACTCAGTGACGCTATCGCCGACATCGCGAAAAACAATAATCAAACCCTAGAACAGCTTAACGCTTCTGTTACTGCTGAAGGGCTGACTTATGCCGAATTTCGCGAACAAGTACGTAAAGAAATTGCAGCAAGTGAAGCGCGCAATGCTTTAGTTCGTCGCCGGATCAATATATTACCGGACGAGGTGGACAACTTAGCTAATATTCTTGCGCAAGAAACCAATGCAACGGTGCAATATAAAATCAGCCACATCCAACTGCGTGTTGACGACACTCAAGATAAGGCCGCAGTAGAACAGCAAGCCAAAACCTTAGTCGAAAAACTCAACCAAGGAGCAGATTTCAGCACCATGGCTTACACCTATTCAAAAGGTCCGAAAGCGCTGCAAGGTGGTGATTGGGGCTGGATGCGCAAAGAAGAAATGCCGACAATTTTTGCCGACCAAATCAAAATGCAAAACAAAGGCTCTATTATTGGGCCATTTCGCAGTGGCGTCGGTTTCCACATTCTTAAAATTGATGACGTCAAAGGATTAGAAACCGTCGCGGTCACGGAAGTTAATGCACGCCATATTTTAATCAAACCCACGGTCATTTTAAGCGATGACGGCGTACAAAAAGAGCTACATGACTTCATTCGTCGCATTAAGGCAGGTGAAGCGACCTTTGGTGAATTGGCGCAGCAATACAGCCAAGATCCCGGCTCTGCGGCGCAAAATGGCGAATTGGGTTATCAAACACCTGATCTGTACGTGCCGGAGTTTCAGCATCAAATCGAAACATTATCGGTTGGGCAAATCAGCGAACCCTTTAAAACCGTTCATGGTTGGCATATTGTCGAAGTGCTTGATCGCCGTGAAGTCGACCGCACCGACTCTGCACTGAAAAACAAAGCTTATCGCATTCTTTTTAATCGAAAATTCAATGAAGAAGCCAGCGCATGGCTACAAGAAATGCGTGCCAGTGCCTTTGTAGAAATTATACAGGACAACCAAGATGACAATTAAACGCATCGTGGTTACCGCTGGCGAGCCCGCGGGTATTGGCCCAGATTTGGTGCTGGCCTTATCAAAAGAAGATTGGGCACATCAACTGGTGGTATGCGCGGACAAAAGCTTGCTTGCAGAGCGCGCTAAAGAGCTCAATATTGACGTTATATTGGAAGACTACTCAGTCACCTCTGCACCAAAACCACAGCAAGCGGGACGGTTAGTAGTGGATCATATTCCCCTCGGCGCACCGGTGATAACGGGGAAACTGAATGAAGCCAATGGACATTATGTATTAAATACATTAGAAAGAGCCGCTTTAGGCTGTATGAATGATGAATTTGATGCTATTGTCACCGGCCCTGTGCACAAGGGGGTGATCAACCGAGCTGGCGTTGCATTTAGCGGCCACACTGAATTCTTTGCTGAAAAATCGAATACTCCACTGGTGGTTATGATGCTCGCAACAGAAGGGTTGAGAGTCGCGCTAGTGACAACACATATTCCACTGGCTTATGTATCAAAGGCAGTAACGGTCGAGCGGTTAGAAAAAATCATCACTATTTTGCATAAAGATTTGGTGGAAAAATTTGCCATTGCTCAACCCAAAATTTATGTGTGTGGTTTAAACCCACACGCGGGAGAAGATGGCTGTCTGGGCCGTGAAGAGATAGAAACCATCACTCCAACACTAGAAAAAATTCGTCAGCAAGATGGCATTAATTTGATTGGCCCACTACCAGCCGACACCATCTTCAATGACAAATACTTGCAAGATGCCGATGCTGTTTTAGGCATGTATCACGACCAAGTCCTGCCCGTATTAAAGTACAAAGGCTTTGGTCGTTCAGTAAATATTACTCTTGGTCTACCCTTTATAAGAACATCGGTCGATCATGGCACCGCACTCGAATTGGCAGGGAAAGGGCTTGCGGATACAGGGAGCTTTAGAACAGCACTCGCCTACGCGATTGACTTGGTAGAAAAGAAACCTAATTAATTTCGAGAAAACTATGAGAAATGATGTCCACTTAGGGCACAAAGCGCGTAAACGTTTTGGTCAAAACTTCCTAAACGATCCATACATTATTGATGGCATCGTCTCTGCGATTAACCCTCGTCCGGGACAAAATTTGGTTGAGATCGGCCCCGGTCTTGGAGCGATAACTGAGCCAGTCGGCCGCGAAGTGGATAAATTCACTGTTATTGAGCTAGACCGTGACTTAGCTGAGCGCCTGCGCAACCACCCAGAATTATCGAGTAAATTGACGATTCACGAAGGCGATGCGATGCGCTTTGACTTTACGCAGTTGGTGAAGCCGAATAATAAACTGCGCATTTTCGGCAACTTGCCATACAACATTTCAACGCCATTAATGTTCCACTTATTTGAATTCCATAAAGACATTCAAGATATGCACTTCATGCTGCAAAAAGAAGTGGTCAACCGTTTAGCTGCTGGTCCCGGCAGTAAAGCTTACGGGCGCTTAACGGTTATGACGCAGTATTTCTGCAAAGTGGTTCCTGTGTTAGAAGTTCCGCCAACTGCTTTTGTGCCGCCACCGAAAGTTGATTCAGCCGTGGTGCGTTTGGTGCCTTATGAAGTACTGCCGCATCCAACGACAAACATGAAATGGTTAGAGCGTGTCTGCCGAGATGGTTTTAACCAACGTCGTAAAACCGTACGCAACTGCTACAAAGGTTTGATTGAGGTGGAAACACTAGAAGAACTTGGGGTCAACCCTGGCATGCGCCCGGAAAACCTAACACTTGAGCAGTTTGTTGCTATGGCAAACTGGTTAGACGCTCATCACGCCTAATAATGATTGAGCGATAAACGGCCAATGTCTATCGCTCATCTATAAAAACAAGGAGTTAACATGGATATATCTGAACCTTGTATCAAAATCCAAGTCCATACCCAGTATCTCCCCGAGCAGTCCAATCCCGATTTACACCGCTATATCTTTGCCTATGTGATCACCATCCGTAACCTCAGCAACCAGCAGGTACAGCTGATGAGCCGCCGTTGGTTAATTACCGATGCGAATGGCAAACAGATGTCTGTGGAAGGTGATGGCGTGGTCGGGGAACAACCGATTATCTTGCCCAATGATGAGTACCGCTATAACAGTGGTACGGCGTTGGAAACGCCAGTCGGTGTCATGCAAGGCCACTATATTATGTTAGATGAAATGGGCGCTGAATTTATTGTTGAAATTGAGCCGTTTCGTCTCGCTATTCCTAATGTTTTAAATTAAAAGAGGTAGCCGTGGCGAACTATATTGTCGGCGACATTCAAGGCTGTTTTGATGAACTACAGTGTTTATTGGCTCAAGTGCAATTCCAACCACAACAAGACACACTGTGGGTAGCTGGCGACTTAGTTGCAAGAGGCCCTAAATCTCTAGAAACGCTACGTTTTATCAAACAATTGGGTAGTTCAGCACGCATCGTTCTAGGCAATCACGATCTTCACCTACTGGCCGTCTCGCTGGGCATCCACCCATGTAAACCTCGTGATAAAACCTTACCCATATTACAAGCGAACGATGCAACAGAGCTACTCACTTGGTTGCGCCATCAACCGCTCCTCGCTGAACATGCTGACTTTGTCATGTGCCATGCGGGGATTTCTCCTCTATGGGATCTTGAAACTGCACGTCAAGCAGCAAAAGAAGTCGAAAGTATTTTGCAAAGTGATCGTTGGCGTTGGCTTATCGAGCAGATGTACAGCAACACACCTGATATGTGGAGCTCGAAGCTAGAAGGGATTGATCGCTATCGCTATACCATCAATGCCTATACTCGGATGCGTTTTTGCTTTGCTGATGGGCGTCTTGATATGGCGTGCAAACTTCCCCCTCAAGAAATAAAAGATGAAGAATTGTTACCGTGGTTTGCCCTACCCAAACGCCTTAAACTCGATAAAACAGTCCTATTTGGCCACTGGGCTGCGTTAGAAGGTTACCGCAGCGACGAAGTGATAGGGCTTGATACTGGCTGTGTGTGGGGAGGATGTTTGACCATGCTACGCTGGGAAGATAAACAGTATTTTGTTCAAAAAGCGCTTTAAAATAACTACTCCCAAAAAGCTGGCAACTATCGCCAGCAATATTTGAAAGTAAAAGCACTTCTAACTATTTTTTCTCAAGCACTACAAAATGCATGTCAAACTGGTTTCCGCTATCTTTCTTGTATTTTCGTTGTTCAGCTACTTTCCAATCGGCTCCCCATTCAGGGAATCTAGTGTCACCATTTATATCAGCTTCAATAAATGTCAAATACAATTTTCCAGCTAAGGGGAGAAAAGCTTTATAGATGGACCCACCACCGATGATCATTATTTCATCCACATTGCCAGCGGAACTGATTGCTTCTTCAACAGACGAGACAACTGTAACGCCTTCAATTTCTAGTGATAAATCACGGCTGATTACAATATTATGGCGTTCAGGTAACGGACGACCTATAGACTCATACGTCTTACGCCCCATTACAACGGGTTTACCTAACGTATGTTCTCGAAACCAAGCAAAGTCAGCTGGCAAATGCCAAGGCATCGAATTCTCGTTACCGATAACCCGAGAACTAGCATTAGAAAGATACATATCTTGAGATTTATCTATCTTACCGCCATGGGCCATAGCCGCGATCATGCTAATTAACACGTCAAATATACCTTAGAATTCTTGGAGAAAACGGATTATACCTAATTCCCTTATTAGTACAAACCATTGCCCTTACACTATGGGTTTGCGCCGATAGAATAACAAACCCGGAACCGCAAGGCCAACCGCTAAGCCCGCGATAATAAACATCGCTTTTAAAAAATTATCCATCAGTATCGCCAGCAGCTCTGGCGTAAAACCAAGATGGTTAATTTCAACCATTGCAATCATCGCTTTAAAGGCAAAAACCCCGGGAACCATTGGGATCAAAGCCGCTACCGTAAACACTTTAGGGTGAGCTAAAAATTTACGCGACCAACGCACGCCAATCATTCCAACGATAGTTGCAGCAAAAAAAGTCGCCCACTCAATGGGAATTCCAAATTGCATCATTAAGTAACGTGAGCCATGACCAATCGCACCACCTAACGCACAATATTTTAGGGCTGGTACAGGAACATTAAACACCAAAGCAAAACCAACGGCTGGGATTGCAGCAAAAAACATATCATTGGCTAAACCGAGTAATAAATTCATCCAATCCATCGCTACCACCCCCATACACCCGTCACGCTCATCGCCGCAACGATGCCCAAACTCGTTGCCAACGTAAGCAAACTTGCCATCACAAAACGGGCAATACCCATATTGATATAACCTTTAAGCATATCCGCGACCGCATTAATTAAAGGAAAACCGGGGACTAACATCAGTACAGAAGAAGCCATCACAATGGTTGGTTTATTGCCTAGTTGGTAGATGATAGCTTGCGCTGAAATGATCGAAGTAACAAATGAGGTCACCGTAAAGTTGACGAGCGGATTAAATTGGCGATGCCCAATCTCTTGGCGCACAATCATACCCGCCGCAGAAGCAATGAACGTCATCGTAAACACCGTCCAATCTCCGCCAGCTAAACGAGCAAATGCAGCACAAGAAAGACCAATCATCACCACAACCAACCAACGGTTGTAGCGTTCAGGGCTGATCTGATTGAGTTTTTTCTGCGCAAGGGAATAATCTAAAATCCCTTTTTCCATCATGATGCAGATGCGCTGGACTTGCGTCACTACCCGCATATTGATCCCACGATCAGGACAACGGCGCGCAGTCGTAATGCAATGGCCATCGTAAACCGTGGTTAGCACAAGTGAACTCGCCGAGAGCGATACTTCCACTTCACTCATGCCACACGCAGCTCCCATGCGACGCATAATATCGCCCACAAGTGTACTTTCCGCACCATGAGCCAACAACATTTGCCCAGCTTGGGCGATCAATCGAGAAACAAGCCTCTGTTTGGATGTCATGATTCCTTTCCGAACGTCCTAAAAGCCCAATAGTGTGCCCGAAATTGGGTGCTTTAAATATGATTTAGCTATAAAAAAGCCGCAATAATTATTGCGGCTCAATCCATTCAGGAAAATTAATCACGAACATAGATAACGTGACCGTCATCTTCTTCGTCGTCCCAATCATCCCAGTCATCACCATCTTCAGTGATCACATTTTGGCTGTTCATCTCATCTTTATGGTAATCATCCCACATGAAATCGACTTTCTGAGCTTCACTGAGCTCTTCCTGCTCACGAGGTAACGTTTCCATATAGTCAGCCAACTCACGGCACAAATCCGCCGTACCTTGTTGGTTTACTGCCGAAATTTTGAAGTATCGCCCTTCCCAAGCTAGCGCATCTAAGATCTCTTGGATCTTTTCATCGGCTTCTTCTTCAAGCATCAGATCAACTTTGTTGAATACCAACCAACAAGGTTTTTGCGACACTTTTTCACTGTATTGCTCTAGCTCATCAAAGATGGTCAGCGCATTTTGCGCAGGATCACTTTGATCAATAGGAAGAATGTCGATCATATGCAGCAACACTCGGCAACGTTCTAAGTGCTTTAAGAAGCGAATACCTAAACCAGCACCATCGGCCGCGCCTTCAATCAAGCCCGGAATATCAGCGATCACGAAACTTTTCTCAGGAACCACACTCACGACACCCAAACTTGGGATCAACGTAGTGAAGGGGTAATCAGCGACTTTTGGCTTCGCTGCTGAAACAGAACGAATAAAGGTTGATTTACCCGCATTCGGCAAGCCAAGCATACCCACGTCAGCTAACAATAAAAGCTCAAGGCGTAATTCGCGCACCTCACCTTTTTTACCCATGGTTTTTTGGCGTGGTGCACGGTTAACGGATGACTTAAAGCGAGCATTACCTAAACCATGCCAGCCACCTTTAGCGACCATCACTTTTTTGCCATGCTCTGCAACTTCACCCACAACTTCATTGGTGTGAATGTCAACCGCTCGAGTCCCAACAGGCACCTTCAAAGTAATGTCTTTACCGCGCTTACCTGTACAGTTAGCACCACCACCATTTTGGCCGCGCTCAGCAGCGTAAAAGCGTTGGAATCGGTAATCAACCAAGGTATTTAAGTTTTCATCGGCTTGGATATAAACGTCGCCGCCATCGCCGCCATCGCCGCCATCAGGGCCGCCTTTCGTCACGAATTTTTCACGCCAAAAGCTCACGACACCGTTACCGCCATCACCCGCTTCGACTTTAATTATCGCTTCATCAACGAATTTCATTTGTTACTCCACGCTCTTTGCGTTGCGATATCATTGTCACACAATGATATAAATTCTAGCAGATACACATTCAGGATCGACCGTGATCATCCTTCGTTTTATCCACAATTGGAACACATAAGGAGAAACTCTAGTGATTAGAGTGTCTTCTTTTCTGTTCGGCTGATAAATAAAAAACCCCACCGTAACGGCAGGGCTTTTGAGTTCAGTTAGGTATAAATTTATTCAGCGTCGATGCTAACAAATTTACGGTTTTTAGGACCTTTAACTTCAAATTTCACTTTACCTTCAGTAAGAGCGAAAAGAGTATGGTCTTTACCGATACCAACGTTAGTGCCTGCGTGGAACTTAGTACCACGTTGACGAACGATGATGTTACCTGCAAGAACAGATTCACCACCGAAACGCTTAACACCAAGACGTTTGCTTTCTGAATCGCGGCCGTTACGAGTAGAACCGCCAGCTTTTTTGTGTGCCATTGTTAAACTCTCCTAAATTACTTAAGCGTTGATGCCAGTGATTTTCACTTCAGTGAACCACTGACGGTGGCCTTGTTGTTTACGAGAGTGTTTACGACGACGGAACTTAACGATTTTAACTTTATCGCCACGACCGTGTTGTACTACTTCAGCAGTAATTTTACCGCCTTCAACAAGAGGTGCCCCAACAGTGATTTGCTCACCGTTAGCAACTAGTAGAACTTTATCAAATTCAACAGTTGCACCAGTTTCAACGTCTAATTTCTCTAAACGAAGAGTTTGACCTTCGCTTACACGGTGTTGTTTACCACCAGATTGGAAAACAGCGTACATATTTTACTCCGCTCTTTCCGCACAGCCGTATGCTTTTTATTTGAGCAATTTGGGTGTGCGCTAAACTAATCATCAATAGGGCGCAGATTCTACGCGAATGAGTACCCCAAGACAAGCCATATTTTGAAAAAATTGGCGAAAAGCTAATCGCCAATGAAAAGTGGCGCAATCATGCCTTTAAGCCTTGTATTAATCAACGTTTTTTAGTGTATTATTCGAGAATTATAGAAGAACACAACACCTTATAGGTTCTAACTTCAGCCGGATTAACCATGGATTTTAAAGCTATCCAAACGCTTACTGCCGATGACATGGCAAAAGTGAATGAAACGATTCAAGCTCAGCTCAACTCTGATGTATCTTTAATCAATCAATTAGGATTCTACATCGTCAGCGGAGGTGGGAAACGCCTGCGTCCTTTGCTGGCTATTTTGTCGGCTCGAGCCCTTGGTTATCAAGGTGAAGCGCACACGACTGCCGCTGCATTTATTGAATTCCTCCACACGGCAACCTTGCTGCATGACGACGTTGTCGATGAGTCGGATATGCGCCGTGGCAAGGCAACAGCGAACGCGGCATTTGGCAATGCAGCGAGCGTGTTAGTGGGGGATTTCATCTACACGCGTTCCTTCCAAATGATGACTACACTAGGATCGTTAAGGATCCTTGAGCTGATGAGCGATGCGGTGAACGTTATCGCTGAAGGCGAAGTGCAACAATTGATGAACTGTAATGATCCAAACACTACCGAGGAAAATTACCTACAGGTGATCTACTCGAAAACGGCGCGTTTGTTTGAAGCAGCGACCCAGATTGGTGCGATATTAAGTAACGCTTCTCCTGAAATTGAAACGGCACTACAGAACTATGGTAAGTACCTTGGCACAGCTTTCCAACTCATTGATGACGTGATGGATTACACCTCTGATGGCAGTGAAATGGGCAAAAATGTGGGCGATGATTTAGCGGAAGGCAAACCAACACTTCCTCTATTGTACGCAATGCAGCATGGTACACCCGAACAAAAAGAGATGATCCGTGAGGCCATCGAAAAAGCCAATGGCATGGAACAGCTTGATGAGATTCTAGCGGCAATGAAACAGACAGGCTCGCTTGAATACACAACCAACAAAGCGCTAAAAGAAGCCGATAAAGCGATCAATGAGCTGTCTATCCTGCCAGAAAGTGAATATAAACAAGCACTGATAGCTCTAGCTCATATGGCTGTGAATAGGACAAAGTAGAACAGCAGCTAGCTTGGACGAAGAATCGACCTTTGCCTAGAAATGCACCGCTACAAAAAGAGCCTCAATTGAGGCTCTTTTTGATTCTAAGCGTTATTTAAAACCCGCCTTGCCAAATCATGCCAAATGCAAAAACAGCCACGATCGTTAAAGCACAAGCTCCTAACTTTTCTTTGCCTTGAAAAGGATGAATGCCCTGCTCTCGTTTGGCTTTCATGTAGAAATAGAGCCCAGGTAAGTAGAGTAGCGCGGAGAGCATCAAATAGTGCAAGCCAGAGGCATACAAAAGCCAAATCCCATAAATGGTGGCACAAGAACCTATCACCAGAAGTTTGCCTTTATTCTTCTGTTCAATCGCGATCTTTAACGTAAAGGCGCCGATCAAAAAATAGGGAACAAGGATCATTTCTGAAGCGAAGATCAGCAGCGTATCGTAGGTACTGCCTGCGTACATCACCAGAATCAGTGAGACCTGAATGCAAATATTGGTTAGAGTTAACGCTTTTACTGGGCTCCCCGCTTCGTTTTGCTGGGCGTAGATGGCAGGAAACATCTTATCTCTAGCACATAAAAATGGCGCTTCGGAGGCCAGGACCGTCCAGCTAAGAAAAGCACCGCACACCGAAATAATTAATCCAACACCGATAATGTACTCACCCCAAGGACCAAGAATAGTCGTCAGCACTTTGGCCATTGAAGGGTTCTGATATTGCGCCAATTCAACCGGTTTAATCACGCCCATCGACAATAAGGTGACCAATACATAAATGGTCAACGCCGTAAGCAAACCGAGAATAGTCGCTTTACCGATATCAGCACGGTGGCGAGCGCGGCTTGACACAACAACCGCTCCCTCTATTCCGATGAACACCCATACCGTGATCAACATGGTGCTTTTTATTTGATCCAACAGATCATGGCCAACACCGAAGTGTAAGCCTGTAAAATCCAATGTGAATTTGTCCCAAGAAAAAGCAAAAGCGGCACAAATGATGAACAACACTAGAGGGATCATTTTAGCAAAGGTGGTAATTAGATTAATGAATGCGGCCGTTTGTACTCCTTTTTTGACCAACGCATGCACCAACCAAAGTAATAGCGATGCACTCCCAATGGAAAGCCACGTATTACCCGCCCCAAACATCACGTTATCTGGTGTATCAAACAGCATACCTAAGGTACTAAAAACAATTACCAGATAAGAGACATTAGCCACCATGGCGCTAAACCAGTAACCCCATGCGGAACAAAAACCCGCAAAGTCACCAAATCCTTCTCGAGCAAAACCAAATACGCCACTATTAATATGAGGTTTATGAATGGCAAGTTGTTGAAAAGAGAGCGCGAGAAAGATCATACCAACGCCGGTGATCCCCCAACCGATCATTACCGCCAAAGGGCTGGCGACTGAGGCCATGTTTTGTGGCAGGCTAAAAACACCAGCGCCAATCATTGAACCAATGACCAGTGCTGTCAGTGAGCCCAAACCAAGCTTATTATCCATGGGAACTATCCAGTGAGTGTTTACACATTAGAGGAAGGCGCTATTTTAGAGAACATATTTACCAGACATCAATCCCTATGTGATCGCGGTCACTGAGATAGTGAGTCAATAGTCAAATTCATTGCTAGGGATCAAAAAGTTTGTAAGTTCACGACGAAAATAATGCACTGCTCAGTAAAAAAAACCGCATATTACACAGTTCAAAGCATCATCATACAAAAATATTGGTAAAAACCATAAAAAATACCGCTTGGATGAGCAAGCGGCATTTTTGTATAAGATAAGGTTATTCTTTATTTGGCGAAATCAACACCTAGCTGAATATCACCTTTCAGTGTTGTCAGCATTCCATCTAACGCGGCTTGTTCATAGGCACTCAATGCACCATAGCTCAACACTTCTTCGACACCCTCCTTACCGAGTTTAATCGGTTGTGCAAAGAATGAGGCATGCTCACTACCACCGTCAACGTAGGCACATTCCACAACACCTGGTTCACCTTGTAGTGCTTTGACTAATGATAAGCCAAAACGGCAAGCCGCTTGACCCATTGACAGTGTTGCACTGCCGCCACCCGCCTTCGCTTCCACCACTTCGGTGCCTGCGTTTTGAATGCGCTTAGTTAGTGCTTCCACTTCTTCAGCCGTGAACTCAACCCCTTCAATTTGCGAAAGCAAAGGAAGGATAGTGACGCCTGAGTGGCCGCCAATCACAGGCACAATAATCTCGCTAGGGTTTTTATCTTTTAGCGCCGCGACAAACGTTTCTGAGCGGATCACATCCAACGTTGTCACACCAAATAGCTTACGCTTGTCGTAAACGCCTGCTTTTTTCAAGACTTCCGCTGCAATAGGTACTGTTGTATTGACAGGGTTGGTGATAATGCCCACACAGGCTTTCGGACAGACAACCGCAATCTTTTCAGCCAATGCTTTCACAATGCCAGCGTTAACATTAAACAGATCTGCGCGATCCATACCCGGCTTACGAGCGACACCAGCAGAAACAAGGACTACATCCGCACCTTCAAGCGCAGGTGTTGGATCTTCGCCAGCATAGCCTTTGATCGATACGGGAGTAGGAATGTGGCTTAGATCGGCAGCAACGCCCGGAGTCACCGGTGCGATGTCATACAGCGCCAGATCGGAACCAGCAGGAAGATGGTTTTTAAGTAGAAGTGCTAGGGCTTGACCGATGCCACCAGCGGCACCAATAACAGCTACTTTCATCGTAGTTCTCCTTGAGAATAAATCTCTTATAAATGTTTTTGTGTAGGGTATTTTTAAGCTAGAAAACTATAGCAATCACAATATGATTACAATCAATTAACGCTAGCTTTGCGACCTCGCGCAATTCGCTAAAATCGTGCTACAGCACCGATGGCAATTATGACCTTGTTTATCTTTACCGACAAAGAGTTAAGTTGCCATTCGACCAAAGTTTTACATAAAAGTTTACAGTGACCTTTTAGACACTTTTGGACGATAATTTGGCGATGACTGCATAGCTATGCGAGAATATGCAGCAATAAATGGCTAATCGAAGACGATAACTATGCGCAACAATAATGATAAGCAAGATAATCTGGTTCGTGCTTTTAAAAATCTATTAAAAGAAGAACGTTTTGGATCTCAAGGTGACATTGTCGATGCCCTGCGTAATGAAGGGTTTGATAATATCAACCAATCCAAAGTATCTCGCATGCTGACTAAATTTGGCGCGGTACGCACTCGCAACGCAAAAATGGAGATGGTCTACTGCCTTCCTGCTGAACTCGGTGTACCAACCGTATCAAGTTCACTGCGCGAATTAGTGCTAGATATAGATCACAATGCCGCGCTGGTAGTGATTCATACCGGACCAGGGGCGGCGCAGCTTATTGCTCGGTTACTTGATTCTCTGGGCAAATCAGAAGGCATCTTGGGTGTGGTGGCCGGTGACGATACCATTTTTATCACACCGACACTGAACGTAACGACAAAGCAGCTGTTTGATTCAGTCTGTGATCTGTTTGATTACGCAGGGTAATTTGTCACTAAACGCATTTCATCTCACTCTCTAGTAGAATCACACTGAGTCAAGTCGGCGTGATTCTCTTCACATCTTCAGCAATAAGTTGTCACAGCAGAAAGAGGAATAACTCCTTGATAGGCAAGCTATTGCCATATTTTGGCTCTGACAATGACGCTTATTGATAGCCAATTTCGCTACATTTTTTAACATTCCTGTAATTATGTGTCGATTTTTTGGTATTATTTAGCCACTTTTTCAACATACGGATTGAAAAAGATGCCGTTTCTAGATGAGGAAACTCCCCCGATACCCAAACAACTTGAAGTTGCGGGTAGGCGGCAAGTGAGTCAGTCGTCATAAGCATGGATAATTCTGTGATTGGGGTGAACGAACGTAGCCAACACCACAGCAACTTCAGGTGGGAAGGGTGTAACAACAATTATCTATGGGGTTAATAATGAATAAGGAAGGAAAATTCATGGCATTGAATAAATTGATTAAAGTTGGAATTATTGCAGCAGCGGTCATGGGTACAGGTACGTTAAGCGCACAAGAGTTCATTACGATTGGTACAGGATCCGTCACTGGTGTTTACTACCCGACAGGTGGTGCTATTTGTAAGCTGGTTAATAAAGGGCGTAAAGATCACAACATTCGCTGCTCAGTAGAATCAACGGGCGGATCGATCTACAACGTGAACACGATTCGTGCAGGTGAACTCGATTTCGGTATTGTTCAATCTGACTGGCAGTACCATGGTTATAACGCTACCAGTGAATTTGCCGAGCAAGGCCCGAATAAAAAACTGCGCGCAGTATTTTCCCTTCATACCGAACCTTTTAATATCATTGCCCGCGCGGATTCTGGCATTGAAAACGTGGCTGACTTGAAAGGTAAACGTGTCAACATTGGTAACCCAGGTTCTGGTGACAGGGCCACCATGGCAGTGGTGATGGATGCATTTGGTTGGACCAATGACAGCTTCAAATTGGCTTCTGAGCTCAAAGGCTCTGAGCGCTCTCAAGCATTGTGCGACAATAAAATAGATGCCTTTATTTATATGGTTGGCCATCCAAATGGTTCAATCAAAGAAGCAACGACCTCATGCGATGCAAAACTCGTCTCTGCTACTGGCCCTGAAATTGAAAAAATTGTTGCCAATAACCCTTACTACGCTTACAGCACGATTCCTGCTGGCATGTACCGTGGAACAGATAAAGATGTAACCAGTTTTGGTGTGGCTGCAACCTTGGTATCAAGCACTGATGTGTCCGATGAAGTCGCATACAATTTGGTCAAAGCGGTATTTGAAGATTTTGATACCTTTAAACGTCTTCATCCTGCCTTTGCTAACTTGAAAAAAGAAGACATGGTGAAAGCGGGGATCTCCATTCCTCTTCATCCTGGCGCAGAAAAATACTACAAAGAAATCGGTCTGCTAAAATAATTTCGCATCGCGAAAACCAACAATAGCGATACCGAATCAAAGGAGGCTGAACGTCTCCTTTGATTGCCCTTTCAGTCACGAGCGATATGCCCTTTATCCCTTGGCGTTATGGTCAGCGATGATGGCCTGTCCTCTTACGTTCACAACGACTCTCTGGGCACATTTGGGTTTTAAATGATTTAACAACCCGCCTTTTGTTCTGTTCCGCAATAGCCCACTTCTCATTAGCAGTGAATTGACCCTGTAACCAACCGAGACGTAGGCAGCCAATAATAAGGATAACGTACATGACGAAGACACTTACTCCGTCAACCGATGTGCAAGAAATGGTAGCGCAATCTGATACCGGCGCAAGAAACCCTCATGGCTTGCCGGGGCGCATTTTGTGGTTTGTCCCATTATGTTGGTCACTATTCCAACTTTGGTATGCTTCACCGCTGCCCTTTATTTTTAACTTTGCCATCTTAAACGATACGCAAGCACGAGCCATTCACCTCACATTCGCTGTCTTTCTCGCCTTTACTGCCTACCCTGCGTTAAAGAACTCACCACGCGATCGCATTCCATTGATTGATTGGATTTTGGCATTGGCGGGCAGTTTCTCTGCTGCTTACATCTATTTATTTTACAATGAGTTGGCTGGTCGCTCTGGTGCGCCAACCTTGATTGATATAGCGGTCTCCGTCACAGGGATGGTGTTATTACTTGAAGCAACACGTCGAGCATTAGGGCCACCACTAATGTTGGTCGCAGCACTCTTTTTGCTCTACACCTTTGGTGGCCCCTACATGCCGGATGTGATCGCTCATAAAGGAGCGAGCCTAAACAAAGCGATGTCTCATTTATGGCTGACCACTGAAGGGGTTTTTGGGGTTGCTCTTGGGGTTTCCACCTCTTTTGTGTTCTTGTTTGTTCTATTTGGCGCCATGCTTGAACGAGCTGGCGCAGGTTCCTATTTTATCAAAGTAGCCTTTTCACTGCTGGGTCACATGCGAGGCGGTCCCGCGAAAGCAGCGGTTGTAGCCTCAGGCTTATCGGGGCTAGTGTCTGGCTCATCGATTGCAAACGTAGTTACCACCGGTACTTTTACCATTCCCTTGATGAAACGTGTCGGCTTTCCCGGAACAAAGGCGGGCGCTGTTGAAGTAGCCGCTTCCACCAATGGCCAATTAACCCCGCCTATCATGGGGGCTGCCGCATTTTTAATGGTGGAATATGTCGGTATTTCCTATGTTGAAGTGATCCGTGCGGCGCTACTACCAGCGCTTATCTCTTATATTGCCTTAATTTATATTGTCCATTTGGAAGCCTGCAAAGCAGGAATGAAAGGCCTACCTCGCCGTCATACACCGACATGGGTGCAAAGCTTACTTTCATTTACGGGTACTATTTTAGGGCTTTGCGTTCTCAGCGCTGTTGTTTACTACGGCATTGGTTGGACCAAAGAAGTGTTTGGTGACGCCGCTACTCCAATTGTTACGGTCGCGCTTTTACTGACTTATGTCGCTCTGATTAAAATTTCGTCTCGCTACGCCTCAGAAAGTGCAATGGATATGGATATCCAAGAAGTACCCGACCCTGGGCCGACGGTAAAATCAGGGCTTCATTACCTGCTACCTATTGTGGTGCTAGTATGGTGTTTGACGGTCGAGCGCTTCTCGCCTGGATTATCCGCCTTTTGGGCCACGATATTTATGGTCTTCATTTTGATCACTCAGCGGCCAATCATGTCGTTACTCAATAAGAGCAACGATTTGAACACGCAAGTGAAGGCTGGGTTTGTTGATCTTGCCGAAAGCTTGGTTTCGGGCGCGCGGAATATGATTGGCATTGGTGTGGCAACCGCAGCCGCAGGAACCGTCGTTGGTGTCGTCACCTTGACTGGCATTGGCTTAGTGATGACCGATTTTGTTGAGTTTATCTCCGGTGGCAGCGTCATACTGATGCTGATTTTTACCGCTGTGATCAGCCTCATTCTTGGTATGGGCTTACCGACTACCGCCAACTACATCGTCGTATCAACCTTAATGGCTCCCGTCATTGTGACACTGGGAGCCGCTCATGGTCTTATCATCCCATTGATTGCCGTACACTTATTTGTGTTCTATTTCGGCATTTTGGCAGATGACACCCCACCAGTTGGCTTGGCGGCATTTGCCGCAGCCGCTATCGCTAAATCAGACCCTATTCGTACAGGTATTCAAGGGTTTGCTTACGATATTCGTACCGCCATTTTGCCCTTTATGTTCGTATTCAACACTCAACTACTGCTAATGGGAATTGATTCATGGTGGCACTTAGCGTTAACCATTTTCTCGGCCATTACCGCAATGCTGCTGTTTTCTGCTGCGACTCAAGGTTGGTGGCTAACTCGCAATAAGTGGTGGGAAACCCTCTTGTTGTTGGTGCTGACGTTCTCGTTCTTCCGACCCGGTTTTTGGTGGGACATGATTTATCCTGCGAGCGAGCTGCACCCAGGCACAGAGATAGCGCAAATTGTAGAAAACCTCGATGTGGGTCAATCGATAGAGCTTATCGTCGCTGGTGAAACCATTGAAGGTGATTACTTATCAAAAACAGTACTACTCCCTTTTGATGATCAAGCGTCAACGGCAGAACAGCGTATTCAATCAATGGGGCTAACCCTGAAAGAAACCAGTAATCGTATGCTGGTGGATATGATTGAGTTTGGCAGTCCAGCTGAAGCTGCAGGCATAGATTTTGATTGGGAAATCCGCTCAGTTGTGTTGGAAAGCCAGCGGCCAATGAAAGAGTGGGTTTTCTTACCTGCATTATTATTAGTGCTGACGCTAGCTTGGAATCAAAAACGCCGTATGAGAACACAAGAAATACGCGCTTAATCAATATGCCTAGCACGAGCTAGGCATATACTTTACGGAAACAAGGTGCTCTAAAGCACCCTATCGTAGATGAGATAATCCATAATGTATAAACACATCCTTGTTCCAGTGGACCTTAATGAAAAAGGCTTTTCTGACAAAGCCGTTGAACTTGCTGTTTGGCACGCGACACATTCCAATGCTGAAATTCATCTTTTAAATGTATTACCTGGTATCCACATGTCGATGGTCGCCACATACTTCCCGAAAGATGCCGCGGCGAAAATGAAAGAAGATGTCAAGCAACAGCTAAAACAGTTTGCTGATCAACATATCGCTGACGAAATAATCTACAAACTGCATGTAGCGGAAGGTAAAGCCTACACCACCATTTTAGATTACGCAGAAAAGCTCGGAGCTGATTTGATTATCATGCCAAGCCATAAACGATCGAAGATCGATAAAGTGATGCTGGGATCGGTGGCCAGTAAAGTAGTGCAAAACTCGCCAATCAATGTACTGGTTGTCAAACCGCAAGGATAGAAACCCTGCATCGTCATAAAAAAGCGCATGAGGCGCTTTTTTTTATGCCAACGACAAGCGCCTCAGTTAGGAATTGGCTATCAAACTAATAGGCTCAATTACCTTTACTTGTTGAGAATAATTATCAATAATGTTTACATCAACCCGATAACCGTTTAGGTGAACATTATGAAAAAAACGCTTAGCTTTGCCGCGATCCATTTCAGTATTGCGTTTACCGTCGTTTATCTACTTACGGGCGACATTATTCTTGGTAGTCTGATTGCCATGCTTGAGCCGATGGTCAATACCGTTGCTTTTTACTTTCACGAAAAAGTATGGGCGCACTACGCCCCACTGCGCCGCTACTCACAATCGGCCAAAATTAAAACAGGTAGCTTTGCTGTAGTGCACTTCAGTGTTGCATTTAGCGTGGCATATATTATGACCGGAAGTTTTGTCATCGGTGGTGTTTTAGCCATGATCGAACCGAGTATTAATACGTGTGCTTACTACTTCTACGAGAAGTTCTGGCAAAAGAGGCATCCGCAAGAATGGTCACCAATGAAATGCTCTCACTAACTGTACGTTGATCAGATAGGAAAATGGGTAACACAGAGATCTTCGCTTAACGCGATATGGAAGGATTGCTGCTGACCATCAAGTTGCACCGATAAGGTATACAAATCATTCGGGTTAAGCTGTGTAAGATCTGCGTACTTCGGCGCTTCCACTTGAAATAAAGCACTGGCATGCTGATGACGTACATCAATAGGTAACTGATAGCTCATACCATTAAATTTCACCACCGCGGAAACTAATCCTGGTGCGTAGGTTTGATAATGTAAGTGAACCAAAAACTCACAGCCACCACCATAGTGCCAGATTTGCTCAGTGGTAACATGCTCTAAACGAACATGACGAATGCATTGCAGATAAGGCTCTTGCCAAATACCCATTCGCTCATCGTATTTCTTCACCGAGTGGTGTCCCAATGGGCATAATTGCGGTAAATCTTGATCCTCCAGCAACCACTCTTCTTCTTGCTCAACAAACAAAATTTCGAATCGATTGCGGCCGAGTTGCAGCAAAGGCCGAATGTCTTTTTTATACACCGCTTGACTGCCATCACAATCAAATAGTGCCACACCGTTTAAACGTATTTCCGCATAAAAATCGATCCCCTCAAGCACAAGATCAATTGCAGCAAAACCAAGCATCACTTCATCCACCTCAACATCATGCATCAAATGCCACTCTTGCTCGGCAATTTGTGCTTCTGTCATATCGTGAGGTAATACTTGGCTAAGAGGCGCAGGAAAACAAAGATCATCTTGCGGAATCGATAAATCAGTCAACGGTGAAAGCTGCCAAAAGCCAGCAAGAGAAATTCGCATAATAAACTTGAGCTAGATCAATGTTGAGCGATTATATACAAAATAAATAAAGATGTGCTGACAAAAATAATGATTCGTCACTAAAGTACTCTGTTAGCTTTGCATAGCGAAAAAAATACCAGCCAAAGGGCTGGTATCTCACATTAAGGTAAATAACGCCTAATCACTCTTGGTCGTCTTCATCTTCTTCATCGTCATATAGAGCATCTTCGCCTTCGTAGTAAGTGCCCCAGCCGTCGTAAATAATGTCATATTTTTCAGCAAGTTGAATAAGCTTCTCTGCCTGTTCATCGATCGCTTCGGCCTTCAGTACCGATTGCATAGTCGCGTCACAGCACAATAGTTTATTGCCGTCTTCATCTTCTGTTTCTTCTGCTTCAAGCACTTCAAAGCCCATTTTAAAGGCTTCAACAACCGCTTTTTCTAGCGTGTCAAAATCTTCAGCAAATAGGTGGTGCTCTATCTCATATAACGCATCTGGATCACTGCCATCTTCGAGCAGGGCTTGAATGATGTCGCGAGTATCTTCTTTTTGAATTTCGATTAACTCTTCAACGGATACGTAGTCATCTTGCTGAGGTTGAGACATAAGGTGCTCCAGATTTGGCTAAATGTAGACTATACTCCATCAACCTGGCGTTGCAGATAGGCGGCAAGTGAGTTCATCCCCATGAACATAGATAAACTATGTGACTGGGTGAGCAAACGTAGCCAGCACCGCTGCAACTTCACGTCGGAAGGGTATAAATGAATTTCGACGAAATATGGCATGGTTCGCCTAAAATTGCCACCAACAACGTACCGTGATCTTTATCTTTCTAAAGGATCACTGCTCAATCAAGTACAGACCAAATAAAAAAACACTTTAATTTAACAATTTATTTTCATTTTGCTAATTCAGTAGATTATCTGCCTGATGATTTGCTCTTTCACCGCATTAAACTGCCTGTTTATCAAACATTCATGCATAGCGAAAAAGGTCGCTTTGGCTAAACCTGCCCACATTATGCACTTTTTATGTAAATAACCGCATAGAAAATCACTTATTCTTCATGCTTAATTCCCCCTCCTCTGAGCCAAAAACGCATAACAAAGCACTTTGTCGTTATTAGGCTTATTTGGCTAGTTTTGGAGTTATTTTTTAATAAGCACACACTTTGAAGCATACACAACTATAAGTTTACAAAATAACAGCTAATATCACCACTAAGTAGACTTGCATCGATCGCTTAAGCTTGTCATAAAGAACATGAGAAATAAGAGTAGGGATACAAAATGAATAAGCTGTACGTTGGATCTGAAGTTGGGCAACTGCGCCGAGTATTACTCAATCGGCCAGAGCGTGCCTTAACTCATCTCACACCGTCGAACTGTCATGAACTGTTATTTGATGATGTGCTTGCCGTAGAAGATGCAGGAAAAGAGCATGATGCCTTTGCCAACACATTGAAGGACCAAGATGTTGAAGTGCTGTTGCTGCATGATCTCTTAGTCGAAACCTTAGCCGTTGCCGATGCCAAAGCGTGGTTGCTCGATACGCAAATTTCTGATTTTCGCTATGGTCCCACTTTGGCGTGCGATCTGCGCTGCTATTTAGCTGACATGGATAACGAACACCTCGCCACTCTGCTACTCGGTGGTCTTGCTTATTCCGAACTGCCCATCCACTCATCTTCGATGCTACCTAAAATGCATCGTCCGTTAGATTTTGTGATTGAACCGTTGCCCAATCATCTCTTTACCCGCGATACCTCTTGCTGGGTGTATGGCGGCGTATCGCTTAATCCGATGATGAAACCAGCACGCCAACGTGAAACCAACCATTTACGCGCCATTTATCGTTGGCATCCTGTATTTGCAGGAGAGAATTTTATCAAGTATTTCGGTGATGAAGATCTGCACTACGATAATGCCAATATTGAAGGGGGCGACGTACTGGTGATCGGTAAAGGTGCGGTGTTGATTGGTATTTCCGAACGCACGACGGTGCAAGGGGTAGAAAATTTTGCTGCGAGTTTATTTAAACATGGGCAGGCCAAAGAGGTGATTGCCGTTAACCTGCCTAAACACCGCTCCTGTATGCATTTAGATACGGTGATGACACATATGGATGTCGACACCTTTTCTGTTTACCCCGAAATTATGCGTCATGATTTAGAAACATGGCGTTTAACGCCGAAAGGCGATGGCGGGATGAACGTCGATTCAATGCCAAGTTATGTTAATGCGATTGAACGCGCGTTAGGTTTGGACAAACTCAAAATCATCACCACTGGTGGTGATAGCTATGAGGCTGAGCGCGAGCAATGGAATGACGCCAACAACGTGCTAACGGTTAAACCCGGAGTTGTGATTGGCTACGAGCGCAATGTCTACACTAACGAGAAATACGATAAGGCGGGCATCAAAGTATTAACCATCCCCGGCAATGAACTCGGCCGAGGCCGAGGCGGCGCGCGCTGCATGAGCTGCCCGATCGAGCGAGATGATATTTAACCTTCTCAATTCAACGCAGTGAATAAAAGAGATAAAAAAGCGGCGCATCAAAACGCCGCTTTTTATTTGCTTACGCTGCGCGATACAAACCACGTCAGCTCTGAGCGAGTAACAACGTTATTCGGTGCCACCAACAGTGAGCGAATCTAGCTTAAGCGTAGGTTGCCCTACTCCAACAGGCACACTTTGCCCTGCTTTACCGCACACTCCAACGCCGCGATCAAGGCTCAAATCGTTACCCACCATCGAGACTTGTTGCATTGCCTCAATGCCAGAACCGATCAAGGTTGCACCTTTGATTGGATAAGTAATTTTGCCGTTTTCAATCATATAGGCTTCAGAGGCAGAGAACACAAATTTACCCGAGGTGATATCCACTTGGCCACCGCCAAAGTTGGGCGCATAAACGCCTTTCTTCACTGTTGAAATGATCTCTTCTGGCGTATGTTCACCCGGCAACATATAAGTGTTGGTCATGCGCGGCATCGGTAAATGTGCGTACGATTCACGACGCCCATTACCCGTAGGGTTCACCCCCATCAAACGTGCGTTGAGTTTGTCTTGTATGTAGCCTTTCAACACGCCATTTTCAATTAAGGTGTTGTATTGACCATTGACACCTTCATCGTCGACATTGAGCGAGCCACGCAGATCTTTCAGTGTGCCATCGTCAACAATCGTACAAAGCGTTGAGGTTACTTTCTGGCCAATTTTACCGGAGAAAACAGAAGATCCTTTGCGGTTAAAATCACCTTCTAAGCCATGCCCTACCGCTTCGTGAAGCAAGACACCCGGCCAACCAGAACCGAGCACAACAGGCATCGCGCCAGCGGGAGCTGCGACAGCTTCAAGGTTGACTAAGGCTTGTCGGATAGCTTCATCGGCAAACTGAAACGCAACTTTACGGCCATCTTGTTCGGTGAGGAAAAAGTCATAACCAAAACGACCACCACCACCAGAGCTGCCTCGCTCGCGGCGATCACCTTTTTGTGCTAACACGCTGATCGACAAACGGACCAACGGGCGGATATCGCCTGCGTAAGTCCCATCGGTTGCAGCAACTAACATCTGTTCATGCACACCACTTAAGCTCACCGAGACTTCTTGGATCAAAGGCTCTTTGGTACGAATGTAAGCATCCAGCTCTTGCAGTAATTCTGTTTTTTGCTTTTTTTCCCAACTGGTTAATGGGTTATCCGCCGCATAATAGGCTTGATTATCGCTACGTTTAAAGGCTTGAACACAACCACTTTTACCTTGCTGCGCAATGCCTCGTGCGGCTATTGCACTCTGTTTCAAACCTTCTAATTGGATTTGATCTGAATAAGCAAAACCCGTTTTTTCACCTGTGATGGCGCGCACACCAACACCGCAATCGATATTAAATGAGCCGTCTTTAATAATGCTGTCTTCGAGCACTAAAGATTCATGCCAGCTCGACTGAAAATAGATATCGGCATAATCAATTTGACGAGTGGCAATTGTCGCTAGTGTATCCGCAATATCTTGCTCGGTTAATCCTGCAGGTTTTAATAGTGCATCTTCAATGCGGTTAATACTCATAGTTTGCTCTTATTATCTATAAACTGATTGGTGAATCGGGTGTGTGCAGCAATGGGCATTTTTTGTCGAACTTGCTCAACGTAAGCCAAGTCAATATCGGCGACTAAATTCCCCACTTGCTGGTTTAAGCTTGCAATAACCTCACCCCACGGGCTGATGACCATCGAATGACCCCATGTCTCGCGCCCACATGGATGAAGCCCAGTTTGCCCAACCGCAACAATCCAACACTGATTCTCTATCGCTCGGGCTCTTAACAAGACTTCCCAATGTGCCTTTCCGGTCACCGCCGTAAAGGCCGCAGGAACCACTAATATCTGAGCACCCTGCACTCTTAATTGGGAATAGAGGTGCGGAAAGCGCACATCATAGCAGATGGAAAGGCCAATTTGACCAAATGGCGTCGACGCAACACTCAGCTTTGTGCCGCAGGTAAAAGTTTCCGATTCTCGATAGCGCTGGTGGCCGTCAGCGACATCTACATCAAACATGTGTAATTTGTCGTAGTGCGCGACAAGATCGCCATTGGCATCAAACAGCAAGGAGGTAGTCGTTACCCCAACCTCACGACGGATAGGCATGCTGCCCACCAACAGCCACACCCGATGAAAGCGAGCCATAGCAGCCAATTGGCTCTGCAAAGGGCCTTGTCCCAATGGCTCGGCATGTTGGTGGTACTGTTGTCGCGTGCCAAACACCAGTGCATTTTCCGGCGTGACAATCCACTTCGCACCTTGCGCCACAAGTAGTGACACTTGCTGTTCGATATAGGCCAAATTCTGCGCAGGTTCAGAGCTTGACGTCATTTGAATAAGTCCAACGCGATCCATGCCTACTTCCCTATTTTTCAGTCAATTTTCTCAACTTTTCTGGCAATTTAAACTCGCCCCTACTACGTGAAAGCTCTTTAACAACCGGTGAATTAATTGGTCCTTTAACCTCATAGTTGACTTGGGTAAAGACCTCAACCACAGGTGCAATCACGGTCGTAATAGCTAGGACATACAGCGCTGTTTGCGGTGTCACCGCAAAAGCCGTCAAGACGGGAATTCCTGATGTGATGTCTGGTACAAAATTCACCTCAGCATCAACAGTACGGCTATTGAGATCCGCTAAGCCTTTAATGGTCATTTCACCGGCAACAGCATCCATTTTGATGTTGTTGGTAACAAAAATCCCTTGCGAAATTTCACCACTGCCCGTAATTGAGTTAAAGGCCATTCCTTTATCAAACACGTCACTAAAATCGAGCTGCATTTTACGGATAATGGAATCTAAACTGAATAATCCGAGTAAACGAGCGGCACCGCTGACATCAGAAACGACACCTTTACCCATAGTAGTCTCTATCTTGCCTTCTAAGCTGTCGATCTTCATTGACCAAGGCGCGCCATCCCATTCGGTTTGACTCGACATTTCAAATGGCGCTCTTTGGATACCGGAGCTGATGCCAAAGCGCTCCATCAAATCGCTATTATTGTCACCTTTCATGGTGAGATTCAGTTGAGTATGGCTACGCTCATCACCTTGTGCGTCTTTATTCAACGTCCAAGCACCATTGATAGTCACTTGGTTTGAACCACTACTGATATCAATCTTCTTCCATTGCAAAGTATCACCTTGCCGTTGGAAGTCCATATTCATCTTGCCCACCTTGTAACCCTGCAACCAAAGATCATCAATGGCCAAAGTTAAGTTTGGCACCAATCGATGAAACTGTCGGTCAAAATCAGTAATAAGCGGCTCAGACTGGCGATCTTGATCAACCAACAGTGATTTTTTGGAGCTGTCCTCCAGCTCAGGAATGTAAACGTGCAAACGTTCAAGCGAGACGGACAAATCATAAGGTTCAATATAACTCGCTTGACCTTTTGCTTCTTGGCTCTCGAGCTGTGCGTACCAACCGAGATTTTTACGTCTGGCATTAAAATCAACATCGTGCCATTCAATTCCCGCTAGTAGAAGTGCTTTGACGTTGATGTCCACTCTCTCTGGTGGTGGGATCTCGGGAGTATTCATCTCCGCTAGAGCTGATTTTTTCTTCGGCTGAGGCTCATTGGCCAAACTCAACCATTCATCCAAATTAAAGGTATCGCTGCGGATCTGCGCATGGTGGCCAACCACTGGGCTGATTTTGAAATTGCCGCTCCCTACTATGAGATTGGTGGCTGTCAGGCGTGGTTTTTTCGATGTGATATCGATTTCAGCTTGGTATTTCGCTTGTGGTAATTGTAGGCGAGCGGTGATCGACTCTTGGTTACCCGATGCTTGCAAGTGGGCTTTGCCTGCCACGTTGAAGGCTTTTTTTAGCGGGTAAGGGTAATCACTTTCTACCATTTTTAAATCGGCTAAGGTGTCGATTTGATAAGTGAAACCGACATCATTGAGCTGAATATCAACGCCCATTTGCCAAGGAGCATGCCCTTTTAAACGGTTTAGCCAGCGCTCACCGACAAAAGGCGTCAGGGGTTTAATATCCCAGTCTCCCACCACATCAATATTCACCGCGTAACCTTGGCTGGCATTTTCACCTTTAAAATCAATCGCGATCGGTTGAGTCAGCAGATCCGCCGACAAACCAGCTACCGTCACAACGTCATTATCAAATTCAATTTTGCCAGAGACACCCTCAAGCACCATTGGCGGTGCATCAATTTCCACGTGGTTATTATTTAAATTCGCCCAACCCCACGCTCGGGGTTCCTGCTCACTATCAAAAGGAATACGAAGCTGAAATTCAGATTGCACTTCGCCACTGACTTGAATCGCCGTTAACGCCGCTCCCACCGAATCCACTAAAGGCGTTGAGGTCATATAGTCGCGTACGGCATTGCCTTGGGCTGTTGCACTGGCTTCGATTTCGATGTGTCCACCTTCGGCTAGTTCAGGTATTCGCCCTGTGATCCGCTGAGCAGTGACATCCATTAAGGTCGCAGAGTGTGAATCAAGGTACATCGCATCGTTTTCAAACAGCAGATCGAGTTGCAAATTGGTGATCGGCGGCCACGCCGTATCAAAACTAAATTTCGCCTCTTTTAAACCAACCCAAGCTTGGAATACGCCATTGTTTTGTTGGTAGGGAAAATCGCCAAGTTCACCATACCAAAGCAGTTTAGCGGTGTTGGCTTTACCGCCTTGAATCGCAGTAGAGAGATAGTCTGTTAACTTGCGCCCCAATGCTAAGGTGGGCAAATAACGCCAAGTTTCACCTGCATTGTATAAGTCCGCTTCCGCATAAAATGCAAGTAAAGGGCTGCGTTTTTCAGGAAAATCGAGACGAAATGATCCAAGCACTTGTAAGTCAGGCGTCGCCGCAGTCACTTTACTGGCCCACAATGACCAGCCATCGTCTTGCTTTTGCCACACAACATCGGCTTCACCTTGACGAATATTCAATGGTGCTTGGAAAACATCACCATAAGGTAACACGTCATCAATCAGCGTTACTTTGGCGCGGGCACTCTCCATGCTACCTGCAATGGAGGCTTTGAGATGGTGTACTTGTGGCAATAACTGCCATTGCGCCATGGCGCCATCACTGAGTTCAGCCGAATAACGAAGCGATTGCAGGCTATCTCCTTTGCTGAGCCGAATATCTTCTAAGGTGCCCCCAAAATCCAATTGCTGCAAAAGCTCGTTCGTTTTGCTGGAATCGGGCATCATTTTCACAAAGGGAAGCAAAGTTTTTATGTCCAACTGCGACAAGTTCAAACGCCATTGCGTCGGTTGCCATTCAAACGCGATATCAAGTTTAGGCCACACTTCGTCATCCGTGCGCAACTGAAGTGAGTAAGCGTTAACTTGCCATCCTTGTTCAATAGGTAACAGTTTGATGATTCCCGACTCTAACAGCAATTCATGCTGACGCTCTTCACCCCAAACCAGTTCAGAGGGCTTAAGTTCGACATAGCCATCTTTAGGTTGGTTATGTTCTAAGGTCAGCCAGGCATTAAAACTCACCTGTCCTTTCTTAATGCCGGTTTCGTCTTTGAGATAACGAGTCAACCACGGGTTTATTTTGATATTGTCAGCGCTAACATAGAAGCGACCTGAAATATCGCGTAGTGAACCATGATCTTCAAAGTTAGCACTCACTAACAGAGAGTTAATACTGGTATCAGCGATGCTCACCACGCCTTCAGCTTTATGTTGCTGAGCGTTATTTTTCCACCGAAGACGTTCAATATCTAACTGGCGAATCTCCCCCGCGACAGATTGATAGAAAACCGTCGAGTCGAGTAGCGCAAAATCATCCAATTGCCGCAACAGTAGGTTGTCTAAACGTTGAATGACATTGCCTTGTGTGCGGCTCTGTTGGTTATCTTCAGCCTGTAGCTCAAGCCAGTTTACCGAGCGAATATCCAATTTGAGTTGATGAATACTGAGATCCGCGACCACAGGTTGCATTTGCAGTATTGACTGAATGAGGTCAAATTCAACATCGATTTGCTGCGCAGAAAAGTGAATTTGCGATCCATCAGGTAGCTTTGCTTTTAGCCCCTTAAGTGCAATTGACGGGTGAGTATTACGCCAAAAACCAGTGACCTCACTTAATTCAAATTCAAAACCTGAATTTTGGTTGATCAACGTTTGTATTTCGCCTTGGAAACGATTCATTTGTGGCAAAAACACACGCAAGGTGGTGACAGCAACAGCCAGCACCACTAGCACGCAAACGATAAACCACAATACTATTCGCCAAAGGCGCGTAAAAGTTGAGATCACAAAAGCCCTACTACATCATCACAACGTCAAATTGTTCTTGAATATAAAGTGGCTCCGCTTGGATGCGCACTTCTTTTCCAATAAACACTTCCAACTCAGCAAGAGCATGAGACTCATCACCTTGCAAGGTTTCTGCCACCGCAGGGGATGCGTAAACCACAAATTTATCCGCATCGTAAGCACGGTTGACACGCGTGATTTCACGTAAGATTTCGAAACAGACGGTTTCAACGGTTTTCACACTGCCGCGGCCTTCACAGGTTGGACAACTTGAACATAACACGTGTTCAATACTTTCACGGGTGCGCTTACGCGTCATCTCCACCAAGCCTAACTGCGTAAAACCATTAATATTCGTTTTGACGCGATCTTTAACCAGGGCGGCATCTAAGGAGTTGAGCACTCGCTTACGGTGCTCTTCAGACATCATATCGATAAAATCAATAATGATGATGCCCCCTAAGTTGCGCAAACGTAACTGACGGGCAATCGCTTGGGTCGCTTCAACATTGGTATTAAAAATGGTTTCTTCGAGGTTACGACGGCCAACAAACGCGCCAGTATTGATATCAATCGTGGTCATGGCTTCGGTTTGGTCGATGATAAGGTATCCACCAGACTTGAGCTCCACTTTACGCTCGAGAGAACGCTGAACCTCGTTTTCGGTGTCGTACATATCAAAAATAGGCTTGTCACCTTCATACAGTTCAAGCTTATCGGTTAACTCAGGCACAAACTCTGAGGTGAACTCTTTGAGGTTCTCAAATTCAAGGCGCGAATCGACTAAGATCCGCGTCAAATCAGTGCCGACAAAATCTCGTAAAATACGCTGAGCTAAACCCAATTCGCCATACAGTGTCGAGCGTGTTTTGTATTTAACTCGACGCTCCAACACTTTCAGCCATAGCCGTTTAAGAAAGGCGGCATCTTGTGAAAGCTCTTTCTCATCAGCCCCTTCAGCGGCGGTACGAATAATGAACCCACCGTGCTCATCACAATAATGAGACACGACTTTTTTGAGACGATCACGCTCTGATTCACTTTCAATGCGTTGTGAGACACCAACATGACTTGCGCCGGGCATAAAAACGAGATAGCGCGAAGGTAGGGTAATATCTGTCGTTAAACGGGCGCCTTTAGTGCCTAATGGATCTTTGACCACTTGCACCACAATATCTTGGCCTTGACGAACTAGCTCTGAAATATCACGAACTTGAAACTGCTGTTTTTCGTTCTCAGCCACACATTCAGTATGAGGAACAATGTCAGAAGCGTGAAGAAAAGCGGCCTTGTCTAAACCAATATCGACAAAGGCGGCCTGCATTCCTGGAAGAACTCGGCTGACTTTTCCTTTGTAAATATTGCCCACAATGCCGCGTTTCGCTTCTCGCTCAATGTGGACCTCTTGAAGAACTCCGCCTTCAATCATCGCCACTCGAGTTTCACTCGGGGTGACGTTTAGTAGCAACTCTGCACTCATGAGTACACCTCAATGTTTTTAATTATATAAATTCGTGCAAGAGCTGGTCAGTTTCGAATAATGGTAATCCTACAACAGCGTAATAACTGCCTTCGATCTTCGTTACAAATCGTCCACCCAATCCTTGAATGCCATAACTGCCAGCCTTATCGCAAGGTTCACCCGATTGCCAATATTGTTCTATTTCTTCATCTGACAAAGGTTTAAACCATACATCCGTCGTTACTACGACGGATTTAGAATGATCATGTGTTGCTACGGTTACGGCCGTCATCACTTGATGTTTTGTACCAGATAGGCTGCGTAACATCTGTTGTGCTTGAGCAAAATCAGCAGGTTTTTCAAGTACTGTTTCACCTTGCACTACTATGGTATCAGACCCAATAACTATCGAAGCAGGGTTGGATAAAGCAACACCAGCCAGTGCCTTATCACGTGATAAACGTTCAACATACACTGCTGGGGCTTCATGCTCATTACGGCACTCTTCAACGTTGGGCACCACAATATCAAACGGATAACCCAGTTGAGTCAGTAACTCTCGTCTTCTTGGCGAGCCAGAAGCTAATACAATTTTTTTATTCATCATCTAAGGTGCCAGTGGCGTCGCACACGACGAAGCAGTAGGAACATCCAAGGCCATAATATGCAATTGATCATACCAACCCATAGCGAGAGCGGGTTAAATGTCACATCTTGAATTAAATATTCGCCGCAGAAGATCAGCACTTCAAGCAACATAGATAACACGCCAATGATTACAGCTTGTTGCCATAACGCCATATTACGCAGCACTAAGAAGTTAATCGCCACTAAGTAGACAACAATGGCCATCATCATGCCACGAATGCCCAATGTTGAACCAAGCAGCAGATCCCATAACAAACCAAGGATCAAAGCCGACCCTACGTTGACTCGATGCGGCAACGCTAAAACCCAATAGCATGTCACCAGCAGTAACCACGATGGGCGCAATAGATCCAGCTCACCCGGCCAAGGGATAGTTTGTAAAACCAGAGCAAAGAGAAATGATGCACCAATCACCAATTTACTTTTCACGACACTACTGGCCATCGGTTGCTTCCTCTAACATTTTCTCTGGCGTAACTTGCAATACTTTCTGCTGCCTATCTTCGTTAGGCCAGATCAACAGCAAATAGCGTAGACGATCAAAATCCACCACGGGATCGGCGGTGATCGACGCAAATTCACGCTGGGTATCTTTGTCGACCACCGAAACGTGTGCGACAGGATAACCTTCAGGATATACGCCCCCTAAACCTGATGTGACGAGCAAGTCACCCACTTCAATATCAGTGCTGGTGGGAATGTGTTCCAATTGAATACGATCCACCTGGCCATTCCCTGAAGCAATCACTCGAATATCATTACGAATAATTTGCACTGGAATCGCACTATTGGTGTCAGTCAGCAACAACACCCGGCTGTTATGCGCCGCCACAAAAGTCACTTGGCCAACAATACCTTTGTCGTTGATAACGGGTTGCCCTTCGTAAACGCCATCCGTTCGCCCTTTATCAATCACAACTTGGTGACGATAAGGTGAGGTATCGACCGCCATCACCTCAGTGACAACCTTCTTTTCATCACGAACAAAAGAAGATCCAAGCAATTTACGTAACCGCTGGTTCTCTTCGCGGTATTGATCAAACAAGATCAAATCACTTTTCAAGGTGATCGCTTCTCGTTTTAAACGTTGATTCGATTCAATCAGTTTTTGATGAGTGGCGAATCGCTCATACAGATCATCAAACATACTGCGCGGTAAATCCGCCATGTATTGAATGGGAGCCACTAAGCTATTAAGAAAAAAACGAACGTTGGAAAAAGTACCTAAACGACTATCAGCCAGCATAAGACTGGCTGATAAAATCACGGCAAAAAAGAGACGTAGCTGAAGAGATGGTCCTCGACCAAATATTGGCTTCATTCTATAAAAATCCTAGATGTCATAATGGGAGCTTTACGGCTCCCAAAGCCATTATTCTTCGCTAAATAGGTCGCCACCGTGCATATCGATCATTTCCAATGCTTTACCGCCACCAAGGGCAACACAGGTTAGAGGATTATCGGCAACCACGACTGGTATTCCCGTTTCTTCGGTCAAGAGGCGGTCGATATCTTTGAGCAGCGCTCCACCACCGGTTAATACCATACCATTTTCTGAGATATCAGAAGCAAGCTCTGGCGGACACTGTTCAAGCGCAACCATCACCGCAGAAACAATACCGGAAAGCGGTTCTTGCAGTGCTTCTAAGATTTCATTGGAGTTAAGAGTAAAGCTACGAGGGACCCCTTCAGCAAGGTTACGACCACGAACTTCAATCTCCATCACTTCATCGCCGGGGTAAGCCGAGCCAATTTCATGTTTGATTTTCTCTGCGGTCGCTTCACCGATTAAGCTGCCGTAGTTACGACGCACATAATTGATGATCGCTTCATCAAAACGGTCACCGCCGATACGCACAGAGGAAGAGTAAACCACACCGTTCAAGGAAATAACGGCAACTTCAGTCGTACCGCCACCGATATCGACCACCATTGAACCCGTTGGTTCAGAAACACGCAGACCAGCACCGATGGCCGCCGCCATAGGCTCATCAATCAAATACACTTCACGCGCACCAGCACCGAGTGCTGATTCACGAATCGCACGGCGTTCAACTTGGGTGGAGCCACAAGGCACACACACCAGAACGCGAGGGCTTGGTTTGAGTACACTGTTGTCATGCACCTGCTTGATGAAGTGTTGCAACATTTTTTCGGTCACGTAGAAATCCGCAATCACGCCGTCTTTCATAGGACGAATTGCAGAAATATTCCCCGGCGTACGACCAAGCATCTGCTTAGCGGCATGACCGACAGCAGCAACGCTTTTTCCACCACGACCTTTATCTTGGCGAATAGCAACAACGGAAGGCTCGTCGAGGACAATACCTTGTCCTTTAACGTATATAAGAGTATTGGCGGTACCTAAATCGATCGATAGATCGTTGGAAAACATGCCACGCAGTTTTTTGAACATATTCTTCGCTCGTCCTGCAAGAATTAGAAGATAGAAAATTGCACTAAATGTACCAATGCCTTGCGATCACAGCAAGGCGTTGACGCATAAACATGGACTGAAACACGCAATTTCTAACAGATTCCTAACTTAGGTAGAAAAATCTCTATGAATTTGTGTGAATTATCCGGTTAATTTTTTTCACGCCACCAGATTACCCGGTCGCTGCCTCGGTACAATCCAAACTGTACTCGGCCTGAGACTTCATTTTCAAACGCGCTATTTTGATCATTGTAGAGACGCAACCAAGGCAACCCATGAGCATTGAGATCAAGCAAAGTATCAATGAATCCTTGATGACCCGCTCCCGGAGCCGTAAAGTTGATATTCGCGGTACCCAAAGTGAGCGTTTGACTGACTAAAGTAGGATAAACTTCAGGAGCCCCACCGGAACCTAAAGTTAGATCGGTCGGCGTTAAAGTGAAATTCGCAAGATCTGGTAACCTTGTACAGCGATCAAAGCTATTGGTAACAAAGCCATTGGCAGTGAAGTATTCGCTCGTAATTGGCTGACTTAACGCACTCGTTTCTGGGCCGTAAGTGTCGTGGATCACCAGTTTTCCCCAGCGCAATTTCATCTCATCATCAATATCTGTAATCGTATAGTTTAGGCAAGGATCACTGGCCGTTTCTCGGTAGCAAACTCCATCAAGGTCTGTAAGATCGGATACCAAGAGGGTAAGATCTAACTTGCTGTTAAAAGGCACTATTGGTTGTGGTGGCTTTTGGTAGATCAATATCTCCCCAGAGAGTTCAATGCGAGAATCAACGCCATTGACTCGGTTCACACTCGTCAAATCGCTATCAAAGCTGATTGGTAAACTATTCACAGTATCGTTATATATTCGGTTGTCCCACTGCCGATCATAACGCCACCAAGCACTGTCGAAATAATTGATCGTTTCACTGCCTGACGCGGATCTTGGGTGTAAGTAAATACCCGGATTGTCTTTATATCCAAACGGTTGTCCTAAATAACTGAACGATTCGTCATTCGGAGAAGTCACCTCACACTCAGCCTGTAAGCTGGTCACCACCGAAGAAGGAGAAAAATAGGCTGGGATAAAACGACCTATCGGGCCCGTTGAGGCAACGGCAATCGGCAGATTCTCACTCGCTAAATCGAGTCCAAGATACGTCGTTGGCGCGTTCAGCGAGAAATCAAACACCCCAACCTCACTCACTCTTTGTTGTACAGTCGTCGAGCTACCTAATTGGTGATCATATTCAACTTGGCCGAGAGCACCGGGCACGCCTGTCGCTGGTGCGATTAGAGTATGTTTAAGCTCAATGTTTGCTTGTTGATAATTTGTCACGCCTAAATTGTTAGTGAAATCATTATCCTCAATCGGTGCCTCCGCAACCGCTTTGATATTGAGATTAAAGTTTTCATCTGCCCTTGCAAAAACCAAACAGCTTAAGTCAGCAGCAGGGCACTTTCCATCTGGATGAGCTAAGTTATAAGAGTGATTGGTGCTAAGCACCAACGCACGAGGAACTCGTATAAAAGTCGTTTGACCTGTTAGTTGCAAATCCTGCTCATCACCACTCCCCGTTAAACGAGCATTCAAAGCAAGGCTACCAGCCTCACGATAGGATACGTTAATGCTCGCCTCACCATTTTGGTTGAAATTGAGCACCACTGGCGTCGCAGTATTGGATGACGGCCCTACCGCCACACTATTCACACCAACCGATAAAGCTCTAAAACCTTGCCCCCCATTAGGACTCAAGTAATCACTCCAAAAGGAAACGGGTTTTTGTACATTTTGAAAACTAGGCAAACACAGTTGTGAAGCGTTATCTTTTCGTACCGCTTTAATGGTCCCAGTTACCGATTGATTGGCATAGGAATTAGGTATATCCAAAATGAAGCCACTGTCAACGAAATTAAGCGTACAATTTTGGGCAGAATACCCCCCACTACCATATCGACAAAGATTGGTCGAAAAAGGTTTAGCACTAGGTACTGAGCTCTGAACCCCCACAGTTACATTTCCTGCGCTATTTTTACGAAGCTTCAGGTTGGCAATGCCATTCGTCATATTAACTTGGGAGCCACCTTGCCATCCACCGCCAGCAGAAGGCAATGAATTTGGTAGTAAAGTCGCGGTGATCGGCTGTTGGTAAAGCTCACTACAACTGCTATTTGCACAAGCTTGTATTTGTACATCAGCGGCGTTGCAAGTTAGCCCATCTGACGATGGCAAAGTAAAACGAAAATGATCAACCTGCTCCCCCACGTCACGAGACTTCAAGGCACAAACCTTAAAGTTTTCAATCTCATGGTTATTAACAGAAGCCCCTGTTGAGCCTGCAAGAGAAAGTAAGAACTCTTCAGGTGTCGCACCTTGATTAGGATTCGATAGCACATTAAACCAATCGATAACTGTCTGCATATTGCCATTCACTAGACGATCCACACGAACATAAACCGCGTTATTATTTCGTGAATCGATGGTGATGAAATAGCGATGCCCGGGACCTGGCCCTGGAAAAGAACAGTTACCGCCCCACCATTGACAAGTACGACGTACATCCAGCTTGGGGTTCAAATTAGCGGCAGTTCCCACTAGATAGCGATAACTTGCGGCTTCAGAGCCTCGAATGGCAACGGCTTGGCGACGAAAACCAGGCCCTCCGACTCTTCCCTCTGTTGGGTTGGAATAATTTCCCCATTCATCCAAACCCACACCAAGCCAACCTCCTGCAAAACCCGGCTTAATTGGATTGGAACTTGTGGTGGGTGCATACCCTAAAGAGCCGCCAAAACCACCTGTTCTGGGGATAATCTCGGCATCCGAAAAAATAATCGACACCCCATCAGCACCATCACCGGTTAAATTCGCCCACGCATAGTAATCAAACTCAACAGTAACTAAGTTGCCAGCCGCTGGGAAAATTCGTTGATAAGTCACTGCGGTTGCTTGGTTATTCTGATCCTCAGTTAAGCGTAAGCGATTACTAATCAAACTCGGCGTAAAGCTACCAGTACTAGTATAAGGGATCCAATTCTGACCAAGCGAGGAGCGGTTAAAATCATCCTCAAAACAAGCATAGCCTTGCTGCTCATTTTGATTGATCTGAGTATTCCCCTCCATCATTAATCGGCGGCTTGTCGTACGGCCATTGATTGTGGCAGAGTTATTCAGAGCTAGAGTGTTACCTATGTAAACATAACCATTAACTTGTGTATTACCATTCAGAGAAAGATTATTAAATCCAACGATCGTTAAATTCCCCGCACCAGAAATATTGATATCTGAACTATTCCAGCTAGAACTATTTTTTATAAATAGCCGAACATCGCCTTCTACTTCAACAATTGCATTGGAGTTTAACTGTAATGTTTCAATCCAATAGTCACCCGACGACAACACAAGAGTTGCGCTTGAGCCCATATCTAAAGACTTTATTTTATATTCAGACAACCCTGAAAATTGAAGCGTGCAGCTATCGTATAGTTGTAGTTTTCCTATATTTGATTGGTTCAATACAATGCTTTGTCCACTATAACACCAGTTGATTTGGTTATTATTATTACTGGAATTTTTGAATGCATTCCCACCGCTTAAACTTAAGGAAGCCACACCTCCCCCTGTAACTTGGCAAAACTGATCATCACAACGAGCATTTTGGCGTTCAGAAATATTGTTGATGGAACAAAATGCCAGTGGGTCACCCGCTGTTCCCGTAATCTGTGAGTATCCGTATTGGATAAGTTGAGGATTTGGAGAGCTTGCACAACTGCCCTGACCTTGGGCAACGAGAGGAAAATAGATAGAATTATCAATCTGCTGGAAAGCCATTACACTTGTTGCAGAGATAGATAGTATTGTGCTGAGCAGTAAGCTAATCAGCCATTTATAGTGGATCACTTTTTCACCCCTACTTCAATAACTCGCTGCAACATCCAATCACCAGACTGACAGCGCCCGGTTGAAGTCAGTTGATAGACAGTACGGCCATCATCCATTGTACCTACCAAATTACATTTAACCTGTGCGCTACATTGCGCTAATCCTTCACCTTCAAACGTGAGTGATTGTACAGAATGAGTATGGCAACTCCCGCTAGGTGGCGTTTGATAAAAACGACTCAGTTCAACGTTGATCGCCGATCGCGCCGCCATTTCAGCCCTTGTCCCTAACACCATCGAAACCAATTGCTGGCTATTGCGCTGTTGATTACGGTTCGCGACCGATGCAACAAAGCCGACCACCACAATGATAAAGATGACCAATACTAAGCCGCTGCCTTGCTGTTTACGGCGTGTTGTAGATAAGCGCATCATGGTCAAACTTTACCTCCTCGCCGCGGTCGGAAAATGTCAGTTCAATTTTCACTAAGCCGTTGCGTTGTAGCTCTGGCTGCGTGACGTAAAAATTGGCTTGGCTTATGTTTTCAGCCATCAATACTGGAGTGCCGAGCTGTTCAGGGCTGAGTGCACTGCGATTAAGCGCGTAATCCGCATAACGATAAATACGACTGTTCTGATAACAAAAAGCCACTGGCGTGCGATAAAAATAGACTCGCTTAGCTGGCGATTGAATTACAAACCCAGTTGGTTGTGTCAAGGCTACATCGACCATGCTTGTGTTGTTGGGTGATGTAAAATCCACATCTGCGTTTACTTGCGCTGTTTGCCCGCTGGTACTTGGCGTTTGGCGTAGCGAAGCGGCGTTGGTTGGAAACACGACTAGACGATCGCCATTGAGTACCTTTTTGTCGATCGGCAATAAACGCACCGCAGCCGAAGGCGATTGCACGGTTGGCAGGTCGTTGTAGATCGCGCTGTCAGTGATCGGCAAAAACTCAATGCAACCATTTTCTACCATCACGCTGTTTGGTACCGCTTCACGCAGTTCTCGGCTCAGCCGCTCAGTAACAAAGCGCCCTTGTTGGATCAAAGCTTCGCGGGCGGTGGTATCAACATAAATACCCATACTTTGGCGAATCACAGAGCCTAAAAATAGCCCGACCACCGACAACAGAATAATCGCAATCACCATTTCAATCAGGGTAAAACCACGCATCAGAAATTGCCCTTAATCGCCGCAAACGGGTAGCGATTACCCTTCGGGTCAATGATCACAACAGAAACCCGTTTATAGTGAGTCCGTTGATTAGCGTTCACTCCGCTTAGTTGCCCACTACTGTCCTGTTCATAAAATACTTGAATCTCAACGTTATAACGTTGGTAATCAGCACTGATATCAATGCCTAATACATCTTTAACCGATCCCGTTAGGCCATGGAAATCATCCACATCGTTGTACAACGTATTATTGGTTTCACTAGGTTCTGGACCCAGTAGCGCTACAGATGTACACACTTCTCGTCCTAATGTTGTCACTAATACACACTCAGGCACTCCGCCATTGGGCCCGGAGTTTTGGTCAAAGGCTCGGCCCATTACTTCATCCATAACCGCGCGGCCTAACTCGGCGGCTTTTACCGCCAGCACCTGTTCAGCGCTTTGTTGCGAGCGAGGATAAAGCGCGGCCGTGATGCCTGTCATCGCTATTGCTGTCACTGTGATAACGATGATCATTTCAATGAGAGTAAACCCACGCGGCGCGTTAACACGCATAAATGTACCCCTCGCTATTGATGCACACTTGGCGAGATTCACCCGATTGCAGATTATTTAAGGTAACGGTGCAGTTTGCCGCTAAGCACTGCGCGGCGCGGCCTAAACTATCAAAATCTAAAAAATGGCTGCCATCATTATTGGTTAACGTCAGGGTGATATCGTTCGCCGCCGCGTCAACAAAACTACTGTCGGTTGCAGGACTGAGCAGTGAAGTAGTGCAGGCACCAGCAGAAACGGAAGGAGATACTTGCTGTGCTTGATTATTGCTGACCAACCAGCGATTACAGAGGTCGGTACGCTGCATAGCGCGGTTTTGGGTCAAACGCAGTGAGGCCAACACTTCGCTTTGTGTAGTCACGCTTGAAAAGGAGGATATGCCAGTATAACGGCTTGCGGCGTACACAGCCACAATGCCCAGCAGCACAATCACCACGACCAGTTCGATCAACGTAAAACCACGCCGTGCTGCTAAATGTTGCTGCATTTTATACCTCTAGCGAAAAAACAAGTGCTTAAAGTATATAAGAAATTTCCGTAGTGGGCTTAAGTTTTACTGACTTTTGTGGGTGAGAAATAACTCTCGTTATAGATAAAGTAAAGGCCAGCAATGCTGGCCTTTACTAAAAGTTATTAACAACCATTATCCGTTATAGATACTGTTGGTGACGATGATGAACTAGCAGCTTCGAGATAGCTCAAGAAACAGTTAGTCGCTTCGATCTGTACTGCACCAGAAACGGCTTCACTTTTAAATGTTGCTACAAGGGAATTAGGCGTTCCTGATTTTTCGGCATAATTCCAGTCAGTCTCTAAACCAGCAACAGCTGCTACTATACCGGTTGATGTTGCAGCGGGATAACCATAAACGACAGCCACACCATTGACTGATTTACCAGATGACACCGTTTCAACGCCTTCAATAGCCGCTTTACCATAAACAATACCAGCAGCACCAGTCATAGCTCCTTTTAAACCCTGCAATGCAGACTCACGCGCATCGCTTTGCAAATTCAAAAAACGTGGCGCAGCGGTGACGGCGAGAATGCCGAGAATGACAATCACAACCACAAGTTCGATTAGGGTGAAACCGTTTTGTCTTTTCATAGTTACTTTCTCTCTATGTTTTAATCAATGCGCAGACTTACTGCAAAGTGACGGTCACACGACCAGTTTTTATCTCATACACAAACTGGTGCGCGGTTCCGCCCTCTTTTTGCACATAAGTGCAAGTGGCTTGACCGTCATCGGCTTGTGCTGAATATTTTACATTAGCGTTATTGGCTGCATTAGCGACTGTGTCAACTTTTGGTGGGTTTTGCAGCAAATTATCCATTAAATCAATACATGACTGATCCGTAATCGCCGCTGGATAACTGGTATTATCGGTATTGAGCGCCAACGGATAACCGTCCCTAAAACCTGTTGCGGCCCCGCTGCTATCTGTAGAGCGAGTCAGCCAGAAATTGACACCATCATAGTTAACGGTGTTTTGTTTTTCCGAGCCCAAAGTCACAGAGGTTCTTGCCTGAGCTTCCCACTGAGCACGCGCCGATAGAACACCAGTAGCAAAACCACCGGCAACCCCTTCGATGCTGGCTTTTTTCGCTTCATCGGTTACATCTAAAAAGCGGGGTAGCGCTGCAACGGCTAATAAGCCGACAACCACAATCACTACGACTAATTCAACTAAGGAAAAGCCCGTTTGTTTGTTATCCATGCTCTACCTATCTCTTTGTTATTACCGTGTATTATACGCACTTGTTCTCGCATCGCTACGGGGCGAGTGCCCATTTCACTGCTTATGTCGAAAACTCATGCTGAAAAATCGACGCTTACTGTAAACTTATCCCTTAAAAGTTCAATGGTTATCACCTGTTTTTGACTGTAAACATAGCGACATTGATACTGATTTGCTTGATGTGCCGACTCAATTGAAATCACTTTGCTTTCAAGTAGTTGTTCATCTGGGTATAGCAGGCTTAACCAATAACGACAATCTATACTTGATTCATTCTCAGCCAATGGTAATACCCAGCCCGTTGTACTCATATTGAGTAATCGACCATTCGCGATTAAAGTTGAGGGCCGCCCCTTTAATAACCAATCTTGCTTATAAAAATTGGCACTTTCTACGATTTTACTGCTCGCCATCGCTAATGCGGTTTGATTGGCTTCTTTTTCTATCGACTGCCATGCTGATAGCAAAGCCATCAAAAGAACAAATACAATCAACCCCCAAATTACGAACTGAGAACGCTCTATCGCCGTTTTCATCTGACAACCTTTATCCTTTGATCGCGTCGAGCATTCCCCACATTGGCAAAAAGATGCCAAGTGCCAGCACCAACACCATAGCGGCAACAATCACCAATAAAATCGGCTCTATGCGCGCGGTGAGGGTTTTGAGATCGTAATCCACCTCTCTATCATAGAAGTCCGCGACTTCAAGTAGCAACTCATCAATGCGCCCTGTCTCTTCACCCACCGAAATCATCTGAATAACTAATGGCGTAAAAATATTGGCGTTTACCGCGGTGGTGGATACGCTTGTTCCCGCTTCAATGGCAGCTTTCATTTCTAACAGGCGAGATTCTAGAAATTTGTTATCCAACGCTTCGGCAGATAATGCTATCGATTGGTTTAATGGCACCCCCGCTTTCAACATCAAAGCAAAAGTTCGAGAAAAACGCGCCAATTGCGCTCGGTTCACTATGCCGCCGACAATAGGCATTCTTAAGCGAAACTTATCCCACTTTTGACGCCCTGCGGCTGTGCTCAACCAAGCTCTGAAAGCAAATAAACACCCAAGCAATACGCCTATCATCATCGGCCAGTAGTTGACAAAGAAATCTGACATACCAATTAAAATGCGAGTTGGCAGCGGTAAATCAACCCCGAAACGGCTAAACATGCTAGTAAATTGTGGGATCACTTTAACGTTGAGAATGAACATCGCGACCAAAATAAAGCTGATAACAAAACTCGGATAACGCATCGCCGTTTTAATCCGTTTACGAGTTTCGACTTCTTGCTCGTAGTAATGAGACAATTGCAACAAGGCCTCATCAAGCCGCCCTGTGTTCTCACCGACGTGGATCATCGACACAAACAACGGGCTAAAGACTTTCGGGTACATCTGCATTGAGCTCGATAAACTGCGCCCGTTGGTTAGCTCATTACTAACCGCTTCCAATGCTTCTTTAAGCTGTTTATTGGCACAATTTTGGATAAGTCCTTTCATCGAGCGCAGCAGCGGCACTCCCGCCTTGGTCAAGCTGTAAAGCTGACGACAGAAGATCACCAACACCTCAAGTGGCACACTTGGGGTAAACAGCGATTTCCAATCAATCGAAAAATCAGCCCCTTGGTCTGACGAAATTAAGGTCGGAATCACGCCTTTGTTAAATAGCGCTTCCGCCGCGAGCTCTTCTGTCGGGGCATCAACATGCCCCGAGGTTTTGCTACCATCTAAATTTCGACCCTGATAACGATACGTTGGCATGAGTAACCTTAACTATAGATAGATGGCTTGAATGATGCCGGATGAATCACCTTCACCTAAGCTCATCACTTCATCTAAGCTGACAACCCCTTGTAGCGCCAACTCCATCGCCGAAGCTAGCAGCGGTTTGTATTGCTTCGACTGACGAGCGGCTTGCGCAAAACTAACTGCATCGTTGGCGCGCAGCGCATCCATCATCTCGTGTTCAAGTTCTAGCATTTCAAAAACCCCAATTCGCCCACGGTACCCCGTCAAATTGCAGTTCTGGCACCCACGCCCACGTGTAAAAGCCGCTTCAACTTGATTTGGGAAACGCACCGTCAGCCACTGTTTGCGCGCTTCATCAACCTCATCCACCGCTTTACAATCGGGGCACACTTTACGCACTAAACGTTGGGCAACCACCGCCCGCACGGCGCTGGCCACTAAATAACCCGGCGCGCCCATGTCCATCATGCGCAAGGCGCTATCAACGGCATCATTGGTGTGTAAGGTGCTCAACACTAAGTGGCCGGTTAAGGCCGCGCGCAAACCAATTTCAACGGTTTCTTGATCGCGCATCTCCCCGACTAGAATAATGTCCGGGTCTTGACGCAAAAAGGTTCTCAGCACCGTTGAGAAATCAAGGTCAATTTTAGGGTTGATCTGCACTTGGCTGATGCGTGGCAATCGGTACTCAACCGGATCTTCTGCGGTAATGATTTTTTTACCGGGAACATTGAGCTCTGATAACGCGCCGTACAGCGTCGTCGTTTTCCCTGATCCGGTTGGGCCGGTCACTAAGATCATGCCGTGTGGACGTTTAAGTTGATGACGTAAACGCTGTAAAATATCATCAGGAATACCTGACTCTTCCAGTTTACGAACTCCGGATGATTGGTTGAGCAAACGCATCACCACCGACTCACCGTATTGTACTGGCATGGTCGACATACGAATATCGACCGATTGGCCTTTGGCTCGGATATTAAAACGGCCATCTTGTGGGAGGCGTTTTTCTGAGATATCAAGATTGGCCATCAATTTTAAACGCAGTACTAAAGCCGAAGCGATGTTGGTTTCATTGAGTAGGGTTTCGTGTAATACCCCATCAATCCGCTGGCGCAAACGCAATACGTTGGCATCAGGTTCGATATGAATATCAGACGCCCCAACCTGAATCGCATCTTCAAATAGAGAGTTGATGAGCTTAACAACGGTCACTTCATCGCTGTCATCATCACCGATATCGAAATCAAAAGCGGTATTGCCTTGGTGTTCCAGTTGTAGCTGCTCGGCAAAGGACGCAATCTCTTTGGTGCGGCGATAGTAACGATCAAACCCTTCAACCAATTGTTTTTCTGGAGCAATAACAAATTCAAAACTGTATTGGGGTAATTGAGTGAGCAGAGATTCTTGAGCAAACAGATCCGCCGGATCACTCATTGCGATGCGCAGCGTGTCGCCATTTTTGCCAATGATTAAGGCGCGTAAACGGCGTGCATGCACTTCCGGGAGGATCTGCACTGCATCAATATCGACATTGGCTCGGCTGAGATCGATCAGCGGCAGCGAAAGTTGCTGCGATAAGAAGCTCAGCATCTGCTGCTCTGACAAAAAGCCGAGTTCGATCAGCGTGTCACCCAGTTTACGTCCACTGCGTTTTTGCGCAGCGAGCGCTTGTTCAACTTGTTTTTCAGTGATGATCCCTTCTTCAACCAGCAGATCACCTAAGCGTTTTCGTAGCTTAATTTGCACTCGCACTCTCCTCTAAACTGCTTAGTACGACTAGGCGATCACGAATAAACAGTTGCGACTGACTCGAGAGGCCAACTTTCGCAAGCGCTTGTTGGTAGGTATATTTGGCCGCCTGAAAATCCATCGTGCGCTCTTGTGCTATCGCAAGCCCTAACCACCAGCGTGCGTTCTCAGCATCAAGCTTGACTAAGCGTTGATAGCTTTCTAATGCGAGTGAATCTTGCTTGGCTTTTTGTGCCAAGGCTGCCCTTAGCGAGAGATAATCGATCGAAGCATTGTCAGGTAAATGAACTAGAGGGGTTAACGCCGCTTCACTCTGCTTTTCTTTAATCAGCAATTTAGCCAACGCGATCCGCAAACTTTCTCCGTTATGATTGAGCTTTATACCGCTTTGTAAAATTTCAAAAGCTTTGCGCGCATCACCTTTGCCGTAATAGAGCGCGGATAATTTTTGACGGGCGAGTTCATTTTCTGGGGTAAAGCGTAGCACTTCACTGTACGCATCCAGTGCCTCTTTGAGCTCATTGCTGTCCACGGCTTTATCAGCGCGGCTCATTGCTTTTACCGCCAGTTGCTCTGGCGTCAAATCCACTTGTTCAATCAAAACACTTGAGATTTCTTGGTCACTTTCAGCACCGAGCGTGACCGCACGGTTAGAATACAACGGCTGTTGATTGGCTAAGGCCGAATCCTGTTTAACCGTCACTGTGGGCGTTGCTGAATTTGACGTTTTTTTGTCTACTGCAACAACGGCAGTTTGGTAAACGGGACGATGAACTGAGACAATTTTGGTGGTCGGAGAAACAAGCGCAGGCGAAGAGCTTCGCTCATCAACCTCTAACAACAGGCTCTCAGGTTCATTCACTATCGCTTGATTGGCCAGTGTCTGACTGACCATAGTTTGGTCAACCGCAGCTTGGTCAACCATAGCTTGCTGCTGTGACACCGCCCATCCACCGACCGCTAAGCTGGCAGCAAACCCGGCTACCATCCACAACCAAGCGCGGCTGCGTTTTACTTTCGCAACTTGCGCTGGTTGCAAGTTCACCACCGATTGGCGTTGCGCTTGTGCCAGTTTTGATAGTGCATCGTTCATCGCACTCATGATTGACTCCATCCCCACATAAAAGGGCGTTTAAACTTAGGCTTACAGGTATCAAACGTATCGTGAATCGCTGTAAATAGGTGCTGATTGCGAATCGTGCTGTCGTTTTGCGTAAAAGCCAGCAACAGAGCTTTGTGACACACTTGGTTAATCAAACGAGGGGTGCCATAACTGGCTCGCCACAACGCTTTTTTCTGTTCAAGATTAAACAGTTGCGCATCGCCTCCGGCTTTGCTCAAGCGGTTCTCGATATAAGCGACTGTTTCATCTAAAGAGAGCGGCCGCAGATAAGCGCTAAAAGTAATTCGTTGGCGAAATTGGCGCAGATGGTGCTGCGCTAAACGCTCATCGAGCTCTGGTTGGCCGATCAACACCAGTTGCAACAACTTTGTGTATTCTGTTTCTAAATTGCCGAATAAACGCAGAACTTCCAATGCATCGTCTGGTAACGCTTGTGCTTCATCAACAATCGCGACTACTCGTTTCCCCTGCTGCTTTAGCACAATCAATTGTTGCTGAATACGATCAACAATATCCGCATCATCTTGCTTACTAAGGCCTAGTTCGCTGGCGACAGCTTGGCGAAGTTCTCGACCATTAAGCGCTGGGTTGGGTAAGTAAATCAGTGCAATATGATCATGTAAATGATTGATCAACATACGACACACCATGGTTTTTCCGGTTCCGACTTCTCCGGTTATCTTGATCACCCCTTCGCCTAAATCAATGGCAGCACTCACTGTCTGAATCGCCTCGTAATGTGGCGCTAAGCCTAAAAACAGTGATGTATTAGGCGTGAGATGAAAAGGCAGTTGCTCAAAACCAAAGTGCTCAAGATACATGATGTTTATTCTTCGTCTGGGAACCACTCCTGTAGTAGTTCACGCGAGCGTTCGAGCTCTTTTTGCCACGTATTAACACCCACAACCGTTGGTTTCAGCAAAATCACCAATTCGGTCTTCTCAGTCAGCTCAGAGGTGTTACGAAACAGATATCCTAACCCGGGTAAATCCCCCAAAAAAGGGACTTTAGATACTTGATTTGAGGTGTTGGATTTCATTAATCCACCAATCACCACCACGTCACCATCTTGTGCGCGGATTACCGAGTCTGATTCGCGGATCGTACTACGCGCTAATGGCAACACAATTTGCTTGCCTGCATATTCAATTTGTTTCGTCTGCTCGTCGACTTCAATCACCGCGGGGTGCACGTGCAATAGCACATTGCCTTGGTCATCAATTTGTGGCGTCACGTCAAGCGAGATACCCGAGAAAAAAGGCGTTAGTTGGATATCTGGTGCAACATTGGAGTTATCGCCATTACCAACCACACCCGTTACGTCAGTGACATAGTATTCATCGGTGCCGACTTTGATCACCGCTTTTTGGTTATTAGCAGCGGTGACTCTTGGACTAGATAGGACATTCAAATCACCCTGAGTTCCCATAAAATTAAGCACTGCTTTAAAACTGCCATCTGAAATGGTGACATTGGTTTGGCCTTGCAGCAGAGTGCCAATCGCATCCATCCCCGGCAGTAACGAGGCCGCACTACCGACCTTATTAATCACAACATCACCATTGCCAAAGGACATATTTGACCAATTGATCCCTTGCTGGTAACCATCGCTCAAGGTGACTTCTAAAATTTTTGCTTCAAGGATCACTTGTCGCTGCAGACGTTGCTGAGAAATGCCTAGAAACTCTCGCACTTCACGTATTTCATCGGGGTAAGCGCGAATCGTAATGACACTGGCTTGTGGCGTGACGACCACACTTTGACCTTTACCCGAACCAATCAGTTGTGCAACGGCTTTTTCAAGCTGCGGCCAGAAATCGCTTTCACTGGTGGTTTCAATTTCAGTCCCACCTTTCGAATTACTGGATGAGTTACTCGAATTGGAATTAGAACTGGAATTTGAGCTAGAACTACTCGAAGAACTAGAACCGGTATCCGTATTAGTGATCGTACCGGTGGTGATGGAAGTTAAAGAACGGCCCGTACGTTTAAGTTGTAAATAATCGACCGGGATAGTCACAGTACGCAGGCCTGACGGGTAAACCTGAATCACTTTACCCTTTTTGATAATTTCATAGCCATACATGTCACGAACGACGGCCAATACATCATCCAAAGTCACGTCGGTTAGATTTACCGTTACACTTCCAGTAACTTCAGGGTGGATGGCGGCACTAAACTCAGTTCCTTTCACTAAACTGGCAAAAAATACCCTTGCATCCACATTATCAGCTTGGATACGAAAGCGTTTAACCGTTTCTTGACTGCGCGCTGTGATTCCCTCAATGTCAGGCATCAAGTCAGCTTCTACGGAGGCCGGTAGAACGGCTAGATTTCGGCTATTGGCTTCATTAATCGCCTGATTCAAAGACTGTTTCATCTCAACTGGATCGCGATGCCCCATAGAACAGCCCATTAAGGATACGATGACTACGCCTAATACGATTTTACGCATACGATTTCTATACCTTACTGCTTGATGTCCAGAGAAAAGAGGCCTAAATCCCACGTCTTTCCTCTGCGAGAAAGGGTCACTTGCTGTGGCTCAATGGCTTCTACTGTGTAGCCAAATAGCGACTCTCCGATGCCAACCACTTGATCGTTAAGCACTGCCACACAAGGTATGGTTTGTTGGCATACAATACTTTGCAACCTAGGTAGCGGGTAACTCTCTATCTTATTGACAGGTGATGCGCTCTCACTCGCCCAACCTAATGGCGCGGTAGGATCTTGCGCTGCCCAACTACTGCATACAAAACACATCAACAGCAGTGAAAAAACGGATCTAACCACCAATAAACTCCTGTCTAATGCCTAATGTGTACACTTCCATAATGACTCTGGCTTGGGGGTAATTTTCTACCTTGTATTGGAAATGACGCCAATAATACTTCATCGGTAAACTTTCTAAATTGGTCAAATAATTCAATATCGCGAAGTAATTACCGGTGAACTCCAATCTCACAGGATGAACATAATAGCCTGAATATTCAGATGATTGGTTGTTATTTGCAATCGGTTCTGCTGCTAATGACTCCATGGAGACTAACGTTAACTCTGGGCTGGTTGCCAAAACACTTTCAAGCAATTGCGCCATCTTCGCGGGTGTAATCAGTGAATCAACCAATGCTGCCAGCTCAAGCGAGAGAGTTTGGCTCTGCGCCATTAACTGTTTGAATTCTAGATTGATCTCTTGATTCGGATCTTTATTAAGCTTAGCAGTCAATAACAGAATTTCACCTTGCATTCGCTGGTTCATCTGCTCAACAGACTGAAGCTGTAACCGATTAGCCGCCACCGATTTCATCGCGGGTTCAAGTAACAAGCTAAACAAGAGCAGTGTAATCACCACTAAGCCACACAGGGCGATCAACATTTTTTCACGCGAACTGATGGCTAAGAATTTGTTGCTGATACTCTGCCAATTCATTGGCTATCCTCCGCTTTAGTTTTAAGCTCAAAGATGAGAATGCCTTGCTCATTGCGCGCAATTTTTAACTTTTCAAAACTACGTCCCACTAGGTTCAGTTCGCTTTTAAACTGACTTAGCCAGTTTGGAATATCTTTCGCCTCTCTGGCTAAGCCTTGCAAATCGAGCTGCTCATGATGGATGGTAATGGTCGTTAATGAAATATCATCACGGCTGAGTGTGGCTAGCGAACGCATGACTCCTGAGTAACCGACCTGTTGTGATTGGTCAAACTCATTAATCGAATCCAATGTGGCTTGTTTGCCCTTAATTTGCTGCTTCAAACGCTCAATCGCCGCCATTTTTTCAACCGATGGCTTATGCTTGTCAACTTTCTGTTTGGTCGTTTCTAATTCAGCAGCAAGAACTTGATTTTGCGCTTGTTTGGCTTGTAGCTGCTGTTTCAATTGACTATTTTGCCATTGATAACTGGCATAGGCCAATAGCATCACTAAAGCGACAATGCCCCAAATCGCGCAGACCATGGAGAGTGAAAAATACTCTTTCTTCGGCTTAAGATGCGCCGGGTATAAGTTGAGCATTGAATCGTCAATGCGAGTCACTTGCTCCACCAGCAGATGTGCCGAACTCGGTAACCGCTCATCAAGCAGGGAAACTTTGACATTTAGGCGTTCATTTAATGCATCGACCAACTCTTGCTGCGCTTCTTCATCACACAGCACTTTTAGCTGATGTAATGAGGCACCTTTAAGCTGCGAGGAAAGGTAATCAATTGAACGTTGCAGTTCTAACGCTAAACCATCGAGCTGTAAAACCGAGCTGGCGACGCCAGTAATGGGAGAGACAACACCTCTCATAGTTCGTTGAAAACAGCATTTTCGATCCACAAATGCGTCAAACTTAAAACTGCTGTTTTTACTGCGCTGTAGCAGCAAAAAATGCTCAAGATCACCGGCACTTCTCGCCCACACTTCATCTTCGGGAATTACTTTGCCTAACTCTAAACCCATCGCACTCAGTTGCGACGCCACTTCCAATACCGTGCGTTTTGAGACCACGTAGGCTTGAATTTTATTATCTGCGGGTAACGGAAAAGCATCAGCGATGATGTCAGTGACTTTCTCTGTCACCAGATCTTTCAATAAAAATGGCAGGGCGACTGACCACTCTTCTTTGGGTAACTGCGGTTTTTCTATTTGATAAGTTTGATAAAAATGAGCGTGGAGGACAAGGTTAATTACCGTACCCTTGATGTTGAGCGGTTTGAGTGCGTGAAAGAGTACCTGTTGCCACGTTGCACCATCAAGCGGGATCTCTGTCGGCAAAGTCGCATCATCCAAAGCCGAGAAATAGAGAGCATCAGGTCTTACGACAACGAACAATTGCCGCAACGTCGCTTTAGATGGTTTTAATTTATCAATCAGTGACTGAAGATTCATATAGGTTCGCTTTTATTTTTTACGCCAACGATTTCTTCGCCCTAAGGTCACGCTAGGGCTAATTATTTTCTCAGGTAACAAAGGCTGTTCTTCTTCAAACAGTCGGCCTTGCCCACCATGAATGCCTAGGTTTTTTAGCGTTTGCCACTCTTGTTCTGTTTCGACACCGACCGCAATAACTTGAGTCTGAGTACCGCCACAAGCACCGATCATGCTACGAACAAACAACTGATTTTCATGCCGTTGATCTATTTTCTTCATCAAACTGCGGTGTAACTTAAGGAAATCAATCTTAAGATCTTTTATGTAGTGAGTGCTGACAATCGTTCTGCCAGCCTGCCCTACGATTACCTTAGCACCGAGGCCGGAGATCATCTTAATAACGGGGCGCATATAATCGAGATGCTGTACTAATCGGCCTTCAGGAAACTCAAAGGAGAGCTGCGATCTGCTACTCGAGGTAAGTTGCAACAATTCATGCCGGAACCACTTAAAATACTGCTTATCGGCGAATGGAATTACATGCAAGTTCACTGACACATTAACCTTAACTTCAGAGCGTTTGAGTAAACGAACCACCTGCAGCAATACGGCTCGATCCATTACCATTTCATAACCTACAGTTTCTAAGGCTGAATGGAAACGAGAGGTTTTTATAACACCTTGTTCTGGATCATCAATACGCGCAAACAACTCATCGTGCAGCCATACTAAATCATTCGTCTTTTCAAGCAAATAGCAAGGTTGACGGAATAAAATTATTTTCTCAGGCGTCAGCACCTGATCAAACAAAGTTCGCCAACGCACACTGCCCCGTTCCTCTTGGAAAAAGGTACTCTTTTTAAAGCGGCTCCACGTGTTCACTCGCTGTAACTGAGCACTTTTTAAGGCCGTTTCTGCCTCATCCAACACTCGACCACGCCGCTCGCCTTCGCTGTACATACTGATACCTATATGGCACCAGTTTTCTTTATCGAGCGGCTCAGGAGGCGATATGCGCGCTAAAAGCTTCAAACATTGTGTAGCAATAGAAGCGACCTCTTTTACCCCTTGGTGCGGCACAAAAATGGCAAAATCGGTATCGTAATAACGAGATAAAATAACATCCGGATAACGCTGTATGACGTTGGAGATGTTCTCCCCGACTTCCACAACGAGATCATCCGCTGCTTTTTTATCATTTTCTTCGCACAGAGAATCCCAATCATCGATACGCACTAACAAAACGCCACCACGCGCGCCATTCTCTAACAAGGCTGATTCCAATTTGCTATCAAAAAGGACACGGTTGGCCGTACCCGTCAACTTATCTAAGAAGGTTTGGGTCCGGATAAAAGTATCAAAGCGGCTACGCTCTTGACGAGCATCTTGCAGCTCATCAATCAGGACATCAAGCGCCTCACTCGCCGTATAAGGCCACTCGCGGTGATCACCTTTGGCGTACTGCTCCACTCGACCGGCGAGAATCATTCGCCCTCGCTCCTCCAACAATTCAGATCCAAGCAATTGCTCTTTAAGCCACTTTACCCCACGAATCAAACAAAACACGATGAGACCAACTGCCAACGTAATAGACCACATGGCACCCAATGAGTAGCTATAACTGAGATAGGGCGGAACGGCTTTAAAGCTGATGCTGTAGCCTGGATTACGTTCAAGGATAATATCAATATGGTACAAACGGGCAGGGTCGACTTTGGACGAGGTATCTTTAAAACGGTAAATAACGCCTGCTGGTGAAGAGAGCTGCATTTCAACAATGCTACTGGCTTGCAACATTTTGGGCATCCAACGTTGCAATGAATAAGCGGCATCAGGATCTTCTATTTCTTTATCGACTACCTCCACAATTCCTGCTAGGTAGTGATTGAGATATTCTTGTCCAAGCCGTTGAAAAGACAAAGTTCCACCAATAAACAAAATGAACATTGCACTGGTTACGATGAGCGTAACAAAAGCTACTAACCGAGTACTCAGTTTCAGTGTTGGTGTATACCGCATGAATGCTGAATTCCTTTTCAACGTAAACTTTGTCGATCACTAAGCTGTGCTGACAAATAAGAAAATGCTAATAGTGATAACTATATAAAAAAGCCGCGGTTTTCGCGGCTTTTTTCGACATTCGAACGTTTAGAATGGGATGTCGTCATCAAAATCCATTGGTGGTTCATTATACTGAGGTTGAGCCTGTTGAGGAGCTGACTGCTGCTGTTGCTGTGGTTGCTTTTGCATCGCAGGCTGCTGAGGTTGCCCCCATCCGCTACCTTGTTGCTGTTGTTGTGGCATTCCACCTTGTGCTGGAGCACCACCTTGAGCACGGCCACCCAACATTTGCATCACACCATTAAAACCTTGTACGACAACTTCGGTGGTATAACGATCTTGTCCGCTTTGATCTTGCCACTTACGAGTTTGTAGCTGACCTTCAATGTACACTTGTGAACCTTTACGTAAGTATTCACCAGCCACTTCGGCTAATTTGCCAAACAGCGCAACACGGTGCCATTCGGTTTTTTCGCGTTGCTCGCCAGTTGCTTTATCACGCCATGAATCTGACGTTGCAATGGTGATATTTGCCACAGCAGCGCCACCAGGCATATAACGAATTTCTGGGTCGTTACCTAGGTTACCCACTAAAATAACTTTATTTACTCCACGGCTTGCCATGTTTTGCTCCGTCTTCCATCATGAGTGTTCTTTAAATAGCTGACTAGGATACCACGCTTTATGCGAGGCACAAATCTTCACAGAAATAGTTGTCAAAATTCATCTCACAATCTTGCTCAATTTCCTATTTTTTAGAACCGCCACCTCTAATTTAAGGATGACAAAACACTCAGTTACCTTACTATATGAAACTAAGCGCAATTTTATTTATCTCGTTGGCTTTATAACCTAATTTCCGTCATTTTCTAGGCAGTTGTCTAACATTCTCGTCAACAGGAAGTGACCATGAGAAAAGCAAACTATACCCGCACCATTTACTTTCTTTGCTTAGATAAAGAGCAAGAACACCCTTATATTGACCATTTAACCGATCGGCTTGGACTGCCCATTCCGAAAATTGAGCCTGAAATCCTGCGCCAAACGTATTGTCCAGATAAACACAAAATATTGATGATTGACCATGCCGATTATGCGCTACTGCAGCAACGCTTGGGAAACTGCCCATTAAGCAGTCAGCATCATGAAACGATCCTTATCAATGTGTTGCAAAGATTAACCACGAATGACTTATTAACCTTTGGCCATTTAAAGGGGCTATTTTATAAAAATGACACCCTAGATAAAATTGCATTTGGGCTTGGTGAAATCATTAACGGACAAAATTGGCTACCCAGACACGCTGTAAGCCAGTTACTGCACTACTATCGCTACGCGTTTGAATCCCATACTGCTCAAGTGATTACAGACTTAACCGCCCGCGAAATACAGATCCTCCGCTGCTTACAAACTGGCGCATCGAATAACCAAATGTCGGAAGATTTATTCATCAGTGAATTCACGGTCAAATCACATCTCTACCAAATATTCAAAAAGCTATCGGTCAAAAATAGGGTCCAAGCGATTGCGTGGGCCAATCAAAATATTCTGTCTTAATTATGTGCTTTCACGCAGAATTTAACTGAGTTCACCGCTTTAGTGGTGATAGCGTTTCATAAAGCATGATAAGGTTGCGCCATCAATTAACAATTCAAATAAAAATAAGGTTATAGCATGATCAAAAAATGCCTATTCCCAGCCGCTGGCTACGGTACACGTTTTCTTCCAGCGACCAAATCAATGCCTAAAGAGATGATGCCAGTCGTCAATAAACCCTTGATCGAATATGGTGTTGAAGAGGCGATTCAAGCTGGAATGACCGGGATGTGTATTGTGACTGGGCGTGGAAAACACTCGATCATGGATCACTTCGATAAAAACTATGAGCTAGAGCATCAAATTAGTGGCACCAACAAAGAAGAGCTACTGGTTGATATTCGTGAAATCATTGATACCGCCAACTTCACCTACATTCGTCAACGTGAAATGAAAGGTTTAGGCCATGCGATTTTAACGGGTCGAGAGTTAGTCGGCGATGAACCTTTTGCGGTGGTGCTGGCCGATGACTTATGTGTCAATCAAGAAAAAGGGGTTTTGGCACAAATGGTCGCTCTGTATAAACAGTTCCGCTGCTCAATTGTTGCCGTTCAAGAAGTGCCTGAAAATGAAACACATAAATACGGTGTTATTTCCGGTGAAATGATCAAAGACGATCTGTTCCGAGTGGATGACATGGTTGAAAAACCAGAACCAGGCACCGCACCAAGCAATTTAGCCATCATTGGTCGCTACATTTTAACCCCAGATATTTTTGATCTGATTGAGCAAACAGAGCCGGGTAAAGGTGGCGAAATTCAAATTACCGACGCGCTACTCAAACAAGCGCAATCAGGCTGTGTATTGGCGTATAAATTCAAAGGCCAACGCTTTGACTGTGGTAGCGTAGAAGGCTATATCGAAGCCACTAACTACTGCTTTGAAAACATGTACAAAAAGAACGAACAAAAAGTCGCGTTGGATAAACATTCGACTCATAAAGCTTAAGTAACCGAATGCGTTAGTCACCTAATGCCTTAGTAACCTAGCGCCTCCCCAATAAAAACCACGGCAAGTCCCGTGGTTTTTATTTACTGTTTTTTTATCCAGTACCTATTTGCACAAAACTCACACTATGCAATACTTGCTTAACTTGTGTTACATAGAGCCTAGATGATGGACAAAATTGAAGTTAGGGGCGCTCGAACCCACAACCTGAAAAATATCAACCTGACCATTCCACGCGATAAACTAACGGTGATTACAGGGCTATCAGGCTCGGGGAAGTCGTCTCTCGCCTTTGATACACTCTACGCAGAGGGCCAACGCCGCTATGTTGAATCGCTGTCTGCCTATGCACGCCAATTTTTATCTTTGATGGAAAAACCGGATGTTGACCATATTGAAGGTCTTTCACCGGCTATCTCTATTGAACAAAAATCAACCTCGCATAACCCTCGTTCTACGGTTGGCACCATTACCGAAGTTTATGACTACTTGCGTCTGCTTTATGCGCGAGTCGGTGAGCCGCGCTGCCCTGAGCACAAAGTGCCACTTCGCGCCCAAACCATCAGCCAGATGGTTGATAAAGTATTGGAGTTAGCTGAAGGTTCAAAACTGATGCTGCTTGCACCGATTGTGAAAGAGCGCAAAGGTGAACACGTTAAAACGCTGGAAAACTTGGCCGCGCAAGGTTTTATCCGTGCCCGCATTGATGGTGAAACGTGCGATCTGACTGATCCACCAACCCTTGAGCTGCACAAAAAGCACACCATTGAAGTGGTGGTTGATCGCTTTAAAGTTCGTCCTGACCTACAGCAGCGCCTAGCCGAATCCTTTGAGACAGCGCTCGAGTTGTCAGGCGGTATTGCTGTGGTTACTGATATGGATGGTGAAGGCGAACAGATTGTATTCTCAGCCAATTTTGCTTGTCCACACTGTGGCTACAGTATGCAGGAGTTAGAGCCTCGGCTGTTCTCATTTAATAACCCAGCGGGCGCATGCCACACCTGTGATGGTTTAGGCGTACAACAATATTTTGACCCTGAACGCGTTATCCAAGATAGCCAACTCAGCCTCGCGCAAGGAGCGATTCGTGGCTGGGATCAGAAAAATTACTACTACTTCCAGATGCTCACGTCACTCGCTGCGCATTATGATTTTGATTTACACACCCCATTTAACAAACTGCCTAAAAAGGTTCAGGAAATCATCTTGAAAGGCTCGGGGAAAACTGAGATTGAGTTTAACTACATTAATGATCGTGGTGATATTCGGGTTAAACGCCATCCGTTTGAAGGCATTCTCAATACACTTGAACGGCGTTATCGCGATACAGAATCTAACTCTGTCCGTGAAGATTTGGTGAAATACATCTCGACCAAACCTTGTACCAGTTGTAATGGCACCCGTTTACGCATCGAAGCTCGCAACGTATTTATCAATGACACCGCACTCCCGGAAGTGGTGGAACTGAGCATTGCCGATGCCTTGCAATTTTTCCAATCTCTTGATTTAGAAGGCCAACGAGCACAAATTGCTGAAAAAGTAATGAAAGAGATCAATGACCGTTTGCATTTCCTCGTCAACGTTGGGTTGAATTATCTCAACCTTTCTCGGAGTGCTGAAACCCTGTCAGGAGGCGAAGCACAACGGATTCGCTTAGCGAGCCAAATTGGCGCTGGACTCGTTGGGGTAATGTACGTCTTAGATGAGCCATCGATTGGGCTCCACCAGCGTGATAACGAACGGCTATTAAAAACGCTCACGCATTTGCGCGATCTAGGCAACACGGTATTGGTTGTAGAGCATGACGAAGACGCCATTCGTATGGCCGATCATGTAATTGATATTGGCCCCGGCGCTGGTGTGCATGGTGGGCAAGTCGTCGCAGAAGGGAATGTGAATGACATTATTTCCAACCCTAATTCGCTCACAGGGCAGTACTTGAGCGGCGCGAAAAAAATTGCGATTCCTACCGTGCGTACCCCGAGAGATCCCAAGAAAACGGTGGAGCTTATCGGCGCGTCGGGTAACAACCTCAAGACGGTTGATTTATCAATTCCTGTTGGTTTATTTAGCTGCGTAACCGGAGTTTCAGGCTCCGGTAAATCAACCTTAATTAATGATACCTTTTTTAAAATTGCTCATACGGCCTTAAATGGAGCCACCACAGCAACGCCTGCTCCATATCAAAAAATCAAAGGGTTAGAGCATTTTGATAAGGTCATCGACATTGACCAAAGCCCGATAGGCCGAACTCCCCGCTCAAACCCGGCCACCTATACGGGCATTTTCACACCGATCCGTGAGCTATTCTCAGGCACTCAAGAGTCTCGCTCTCGAGGCTATAAACCGGGTCGTTTTAGCTTTAACGTACGCGGTGGACGCTGCGAAGCATGCCAAGGTGATGGTGTGATTAAGGTTGAAATGCACTTTTTACCCGATGTTTACGTGCCATGCGATGTGTGTAAGGGCAAACGCTATAATCGTGAAACATTGGAAGTCCGCTACAAAGGCAAAGCGATTGATGAAGTGTTGGAGATGACCGTCGAAGATGCTTACGCTTTTTTTGAGCCCGTACCGATGATCGCTCGCAAACTCAAGACTTTGATTGACGTGGGTTTATCCTACATACGCCTCGGACAAGCGGCGACGACATTGTCAGGGGGCGAAGCTCAACGCGTCAAACTGGCTCGTGAACTATCAAAGCGCGATACAGGAAAAACCTTGTACATTTTGGATGAGCCAACGACTGGCTTACACTTCCATGATATCCAACAGCTCTTGACCGTACTGCATCGCCTACGCGACCACGGCAATACCGTGGTGGTGATTGAACACAACTTAGATGTGATTAAAACCGCAGACTGGGTGATCGACTTAGGGCCAGAAGGTGGACAAGGCGGCGGCGAAATTATTGCTCAAGGAACGCCCGAAGATGTGGCGCAGATCGAAGGTTCACACACAGCACGCTTTCTTAAGCCTATGTTGAAATAGAAAAAAACGGTAAAGTAAAGAAACCAGCAAGTGGTTGCTGGTTTCTTTTAATTGGAACGCGAGACCTATGGCAACATTGCATCTAAGCGGTACACAACTTGAAGCACAAACACCCGCCATCCCCTTAAACAAACCCTTTTTGCTTTCGATTGGCATTCTCTATTTACTGGCAATGCATTTTTTTATGCCCAACCCTGGTGGCTCAGGTCTGGCTTTATCTTTTAATCCAACCACTTGGCTTGCCCTTAGTTTTACGCTCTCATTAGGTCTGTATCAACTCGCATCTAACCGTAGGTTACGCTATTCCAAACTGACCATCGGTCTTTTCATCAGTTGTACCATCATGACGATTCCGCTGCTTTATACGAATGCTCAAATTGAGTCGTCGCTGAGTCGAATGTTAGGACTATGGACTGGGCTGCTTTTTTTTGTATTGCTGCAACAATTTCGTTTTAGTAACAAACATAAGCAGCGATTACTCTGGTTTATCGTACTCGCGGTATTGATTGAAACTCTATTTGGTCTGTACCAATACTTTTTGCTTTCACCCGATAATATTTTTGGCTACAACACCCTCATCAACCGCCCTTACGGCATTTTTCAGCAACCGAATGTGATGGCAAGCTTTCTCGCGACAGGGCTGGTTATGTCCGGCTATTTACTGGCTCGTCAACCGAAAAAGTACAATCAGCATGTTAGCGAAGTGAGCCTACTTTATGTCACTCCACTGCTCACTGCACCATTGCTGGTGATATTAGCCTCGCGCACTGGCTGGATTGGTGCGGTACTCGGCACGCTTTTTGTTCTGCCTTACCTATTTAAATTTTCGACGCCTAAACGATTTTGGGGATGGAGCGCTGCAACGCTATTGGGTATTGCTTTAGGGTTTGTCGCTGTCTATTCCCAAGGCACGGGCGATTTTCTAGAGAATAAGGCTGATTTAGAGAGCCCTCGCCGTTATACCTTTCCTCAAACCATCGATATGGTCATAGAAAAACCCTTCACGGGTTATGGCTATGGCAAGTTTGAATCTGAATATTTGCTTTATACCGCAAGGCAACACCAATTAAACCCTAGCTACCAACCGGGGTTGGCGTCGATGGATCATCCTCATAATGAATTACTATTCTGGGCGGTGGAAGGCGGTTTGTTACCTGTTCTAGGGATCACACTGGCCATGCTTTTCGTGCTCATGCGGATGTATTCGGCCAAGAAAGGGACCAGGCTTGCGATGTTCGCCCTTTTCATCCCTATCGTGTTGCACAGCCAACTCGAATACCCATTTTACCATTCTGCCATTCATTGGATAACCTTCATTATTCTGCTTTTTTGGGTTGATCAACGCGTGGCTAAATACCGTTCGGCCCCTTTTGGCCTTATCAGTAAATCCCTGTTTCGAGTATTGAGTTTAGTAGTGCCGATTTTGACTGGCTTTTATATGCTCAGCGCACTGCACAGTAATTACGTGCTTACCCAATTTGAGAAATCTCAACCCAAGAACCCGGATATCCTACAAAAGGTGACGAACCCTGTGGTTTGGAAAGACCGTTTTGATTGGGATGTCTACAGCACTTACCTCAACATTGGCCTGTATAATCAAGATCCTAAATTGATTACGCCATACATCGACTGGTCATTGGCCATCATAAAACATAAACCGCGTCCTGCTTTTTACAATAATCTGATCTTGGCTTACCAAGGTATTGGTGACGAAAGCCGCGCCGAGCAAATTCGCTCCGAAGCCGCATTTTTGTTCCCCAATATGGATTTCAGTGAGGTGCAGTATAGTCCGCCAACCAGTTCGGCTGATCGTTCGTCTGCCAATTAAATCAAGCATATGAGCCTTATTCATAAAAAAAGCTTTCCCAAAAATAGAGAAAGCTTTTGACCGTTGGGCTTATTTCACACTCCAACCCGTAGATCTCACTGCCAGATGAGTGGCTTACGTCACTGGTGGAAAATCCAACACCATGGTAGCAACGCTGAAATAGATGATCACCCCGATAGAATCCGCAATGGTCGTGATCAACGGAGCACTGGCTGACGCAGGATCGAGCTTAAACTTATTCAGAATGAACGGAAGGAGCATTCCAACAACACAACCAATAATCACCACAATTTGCATCGTTACCGCAACGACAAAAGCGATATCACTGCCGCCTCGCCAAAAACCCAATAAAGAAACAGCAATGGCCATTGTTGCCCCTAATAACGCCGCAATCCCTAACTCTCGCACCAACATGGATAGCCAATCTTTCATCACCACTTCACCAGTGGCTAAGGCTCGAACCATCAACGTAGCTGACTGGGATCCTGCATTACCGCCGCTATCAATCAATAGTGGTAAGAAGAAGACCAAGGCGACATAGGTTTGAATCGTCTCCTCAAAGTACGCAATACCAGCACCAGAAAAAAGATTACCAAAGACTAACAACACCAGCCAAAACACACGTTTCTTGTACATTAGCCATACGCTGGCTTCTTTAAGGTTACCGGTAAAACCAACCGCAGCGACTTTATGAAAATCCATATCCGCTTGCTGCTCGGCCACGTCCATCGCATCGTCATAAGTCACTATACCGACCAAACGAAATTGCTCATCAAAAACAGGCACCGCAAGTAAATCGTATTTACTGATGGCTTGCGCTGCACACTCTTGATCTTCATCGGCTCGCACAAACACTGTCTCTTTGGTCATGATGTCAGAGACAAGCGAGGTTGGTTGTGCCAGCACTAAATCCTTAAGCGAAAGTGTACCAAGTAAGCGATTCTGTTTATCAATCACATACGCTTGATAGATGGTTTCCCTCTCGTTGGCCATTTCACGTAAACGCGCTATAGCCTGCTGCACATCATCATCGGCGTTTAACGTCGCATAATCTGTCGTCATGATGGAGCCGACCGAGCCTTGAGGGTAGGCTGCAAGTTGTTGTACATCTTGCCGCTCTTGTTGATCCAGTAGAGCAAGTAGCGGCGGTTGGCGCGTCTCATCCAAGTGAGCATATAAGTCAGCCCTTTCATCATGGGGCATAACTTGAAGCACTTTCGCAAGCGCTTCGAGCGGCATTCTCTCCACCACTTTTTCTCTGATAGGCTCAGAAAAATACCCCAATAGCGCCGCTTGACGAGCGATTGGCATCAATTGCACCAGCTCAAAGACATCCTCTTCGCTCAAGGTCTGATTAGCCAACTGCTCAGCGAAGACTTGAGCAATATCAGCGATAGGATACTGTTCCATTAATTGATTTAAGTTTAATGGGTCACGATTAAAATTAATCGCAGCGAGTTCTAACGCTATTTTTTGTAATTTCATTATCATATCTCAGCCGATATTTAACTTTAAAAATAAACATAATAATTTTAAAGCTTATTTTTAGAATCAATGTATTCAATGAATAACTTAAATTTTAAGCACACTGTTCCAATCTCACTAAAATTTCATTTAGTGAAGTTGAGCGACTTATTTTAAAGTTTGTTAATATTTATTATATAGAATAGGCGCCAATCACTCGATTCCGACTATCGATGATAGGAATCATAGGCAAATGACTGTCTAATAATAACTTTCTAGCTTGAACCTTATCCATTAAGGCCGATACGGCAATATCGCTTTTGTGCATAATATCTTTCATGATGATATTCATCTGTGATACCACCACCTTGCTTAAATAAACAAATCCTAAGTATTCACCTGCATCACCAGAGATAAAGATAAGGTTTAAACGCTTATCGGTTAAGGACGATGAGCGTAGAATCGCAATCACCGCCTCTACAGATAGCGATGCGCCTACACAAATAAAGTTGTTATCCATTTCGGTTTGAATAGAGTGAGCAGCAGGTAGCCGGTTGCCCATAGCTAATGATGTGTTGTACATAACCATCTTTGTATCTCCTTGAAACTATCAAGGCAAAGAAACCAAATTATGCAGAAAATCCACGTAACTGAGCTGCAATAAGCTTATACCATCAAGCTCAAGCATTCCCCGCCTTGAACAAGCAAGTTAGGAGAAGATAAAGTCAGTCAAATAGAGAAGCCGTGTACTTGCGAAAGTTCTAGCGGTGTACAGATGACACGCAAGAAATTCAAAAGCATTCACGCTCTAGCCAGTAGAAACGCTGTATTGAATAAATCATATGATCGACTTAAACAAACACGATACTCTATAAAAAGAGTGTGATATTGACAGGAGAGAACAAGAAAAGGAGCTTCGTTAGTATGAATACCAACTTAGCAAAAGCGAGGCTTTAAATGAAAAGTTGGCAACAAAACGTAGGCTTTTCTACTAACCAGAAAATACCACACTTGGATAATCGACTACTCGACGAGTCCATAGGTTTCTATTGCACCTCTAAAAAGTTAATAATAAGTATGCTTTCTCAGCGCGGTTATCCTAACGCAGATAAAATAATGGTCAACCAAAACAATCGAACAATGTTCATTTTTTACAATACCATGACAATACAAAGTAGCATCCAAACCTGTTCTAATATTTAGGCCACAAACTTTAGCATCGTATATTTATTATAAATACAAAAAATGCCACTTATATTCATAGGAGTAATTAAACCATTAACGGAAGAATTTATCTTAAGACATCAATCACGAGTATTCCACTCACGCTAGGGAAGAGCTAACAATAAAAATGAATTTTATGATTGATGCTGAAACGAACAACGTTCAGCATCAGCACCACTAAAAAGGAGCAAATGCTCCCTTATGTGTTTTTTTGCTAATTTGTTAATGACTCTTCTAACGCCCGCAAGCATAAGGCCACGTTTTCACTGCGCGCCCCATACCCCATTAGGCCAATACGCCACGCTTTACCCGCTAAAGCGCCAAGACCTGCGCCGATCTCCAAGTTGTATTGATTGAGTAAATGTGCTCGCACTTTAGCCTCATCAACCCCCTCTGGAATATAGATCGCATTCAATTGCGGTAAACGACAATCTTCAGCAACGACAAATTCAAATCCTAATTTTTCTAGGCCCAGCTTTAATTTGTCATGCATCACACGATGACGTGCCCACGCCTGCTCTAGACCTTCGTTTTTCAACACCAGCAAGGCTTCATGCAATGCGTACAAACTGTTAACTGGCGCAGTGTGGTGATAACTGCGTTTGCCTGCACCGCTCCAATAACCAAGCACTAAGCTTTGATCTAAAAACCAGCTTTGAACGGGGGTTGTGCGAGATTGAATTTTTTCAATCGCTTGCGCTGAAAAAGTCAGTGGCGATAAACCCGGAGGGCACGATAAGCACTTTTGGCTCCCAGAATAGACGGCATCGAGCTGCCATTGATCCACATAAAGTGGTACGCCGCCTAAGGATGTCACTGCATCTACAATACTCAGCATGTTGTTTTGCTTAGCCAGCAAACCTAATGCTTGCGCATCACTCAATGCACCAGTTGACGTTTCTGCATGGACAAACGCGAGAATTTTAGCATCAGGGTTAGCCTGTATGGCTTGCTCGACTTTATCGAGCGAAACGGGGGCTCCCCACTCATCATCCACCAGCACAGCCTCTCCGCCACAGCGCACTACATTCTCGCGCATACGCTCGCCAAAAACGCCATTGCGACACACGATGACCTTATCTCCCGGCTCAATCAGGTTGACAAAGCACGCCTCCATACCAGCGCTGCCCGGCGCGGAAACCGCGATGGTAAACTCATTTTCCGTTTGAAAAGCGTATTTAAGCAGCTGCTTTAGCTCATCCATCATCTGGATAAAAAGCGGATCTAAGTGGCCAACGGTCGGCCTGCTCAGCGCTTGTAATACTTGAGGGTAAATATCTGACGGGCCTGGCCCCATCAAAATTCGCTGGGGTGGGTTAAAACTGGTAATGGACATAGTTGCTCCTTGCTTGCGGCCAAATACGAATACCCAGAGTAAAACAAATCCACTGATGCAACAATTCGACCGAAGTCTAGAGGTCAAACCAGTGTCACACTCTGGTTAATTTTATTTTACATTTGGACTTAATTAGCGATTGACATTAACAGTTCAAAAACGTTCAATGAATGAGCTATCTAGCAGAAGAGGAGCACTGCCCAGGCAGATGTTTTGTGGAGCCTCAACTCCAAAACAAAACATTAATGGGGAGCAGTGCCGAGATAAACCAAGGTTGTGGATTTGGTTTATCGGTTGAATGGGCTGAATCCCTTCAACTGTCATCAGCAACCCTGATGAAGAGCTTCTGAGGTAAACCAATCATAAAAACACCTCTTTATTTGCTCTAGAAAAACTCTCTTCAAACATTGGACGTTGGTACACCAACACTATTTTTATTTCAGGAAGTCGTGGGAGAAATGCCGTGAGCGCATTCAATGTCGCCAAATTTGGCGGAACAAGCGTTGCTAACTTTGAAGCAATGAGCCTTTGTGCCGCTGTGATCGAAAATAATCCAGAGACCAAATTAGTCGTGAGCAGTGCCTGCTCTGGCGTGACGAATTTATTGGTTGAATTAGCCAATGGCGTACAAGATGCCAATCAACGCTTAAGTATTATCAAACAGTTAGCTGATATTCATCATGCGATTATTGATAAACTTGCCGACCCGCTACAAGTTGAAAAAGAGGTACACTCAATTTTAGATATGGTGGCCAGTGTCGCAGAAGCGGCCTCTTTTCAAGCGAGTAAAAAACTGACCGATCACTTAGTGGCTTGTGGCGAGTTAATGTCGACCTTCATTCTGACGCAATTACTGCGTGAACGTGGCATGGATGCGATCCGTTTTGATATTCGAGAAGTGCTGCGTACTGATGATCACTATGGTCGGGCGGAACCGCAATTAGAGCAGATCCAGCAATTAGCCCAAGAGAAGTTAACACCACTTTGTCTGCAACACGTAGTGGTAACTCAAGGTTTCATCGGCGCTGATGAACAAGGAAATACAACCACATTGGGCCGAGGCGGCAGTGATTATTCTGCGGCCTTGATAGCCGAAGCGGTACAAGCTTCTGGCTTAGAGATTTGGACTGATGTGCCGGGGATTTATACGACCGATCCTCGCATTGCGCCTAAAGCCGCTCCGATTGCGGAAATAAGCTTTAGCGAAGCATCGGAGATGGCAAACTTTGGCGCTAAGATTTTGCATCCATCGACGTTGCTGCCCGCGCTTCGCCACGATATCCCTGTGTTTGTCGGCTCCTCAAAAGAGCCTGAAAAAGGCGGCACTTGGATCCGTAAACGTGTGGAAAGCTCACCTTTATTTAGAGCCTTAACCCTACGCTGCAATCAAACCATGGTTACGCTACGCAGCGCTAGCATGTTTCACGCATACGGCTTTCTTTCGAAGGTGTTTGAAATTTTAGCCAAACACAAAATTTCGGTGGATCTGATCACCACCTCTGAAATCAGCGTCTCATTAACATTAGATAAAACCGATACCTCAGGTGGAGCACCTGAACTGCCTCAAGCGGTGCGCTTAGAATTAGAAGAGCTGTGTAAAGTTGAAGTCGAACATAATCTGTGTTTAGTTGCGCTGATCGGCAACAACATGAGTGAAAGCAAAGGCTATGCAAAACAAGTTTTTAGCACCTTAGAAGATTTCAATTTGCGTATGATTTGCTATGGTGCCAGCCCGCACAACCTCTGCTTTTTATTACACGAGTCGGTTTCTAAAGCGGCAATTCAGAAACTTCATCAAGATTTATTTGAACAATAAAACCACATTGAGTAGTAACACGCTGAATAAAAAACAGGTTGGCTTAGCCAACCTGTTTTTTATTACTTAATCTAAATTCGGCCCAAGCCATTTTTCCGCTTCTTGCGCATTCCAGCCTTTACGTTGCGCGTAATCTTGCATCTGATCTTGCTGAATTTGTGCAATGGCAAAATAACGAGAGTCAGGATGCGAGAAGTACCAACCTGACACCGAAGCACCTGGCCACATAGCGTAACTGGTGGTTAAAGACATATCGATGGTTTGCTCAACCTGCAACATCTCCCACAAGGTGCCTTTTTCCGTATGCTCAGGACACGCAGGATAGCCCGGCGCTGGGCGTATACCTTGATATTTCTCACGGATCAAATCATCGTTCGACAACTCTTCGTCAGCAGCATAGCCCCAAATTTCTTTACGAACTTGCTGATGCAAATATTCCGCAAAAGCCTCAGCAAGACGATCAGCTACCGCTTGGATCATGATGGCGTTGTAGTCATCGCCTTGCGCTTTATATTGGTCTGCTAATTCTCGCTCACCAATTCCGCCTGTCACGGCAAATGCGCCGATCCAATCTCGTTTACCACTCTCTTTTGGTGCAATGTAATCGGACAAGCAGTAGTTATAACCTTTGGGCTTTTCGGTTTGTTGGCGTAAGTGATGCAGAACATGAGCAACCTCGGTGCGCGATTCATCGCTATACACTTCGATATCATCCCCCACACTCGCGGCCGGGAATAAAGCGCAAATACCGCGAGCCTTGAGTAGCCCTTCTCGCTCAACTCTATCAAGCAATGCATTAGCATCATGGAATAAACTTTGCGCTTCCTCTCCCACCTCTTCGTGTTCAAAAATCGTCGGATATTTACCCATCAATGACCATGTCATGAAAAATGGTGTCCAGTCGATGTAACGACGAAGGGTAGCCACATCAAAATCATCAAACACATGTACGCCCAATTTAGCCGGAACTGGCGGCGTATAGTTATCCCAATCGATAACCGCTTTATTTGCCCTTGCCACTTCTAATGAGACGGGTTTAGTACGGGGGGTTTTACGGTGATGTTGATCACGCGTGCGTTCATAGTCGATGTTTAATTTTTCAACAAAAGCAGGACGTAACTCATCAGAAAGAAGCGAAGAACAAACGCCTACTGCGCGCGAAGCATTGTTCACATACACAACAGGCTGGTGATAATTTTGCTCAATTTTAACTGCGGTATGTGCTTTAGAGGTGGTTGCTCCGCCAATCAAAAGCGGTAATTTAAACCCTTGTCGCTCCATTTCTTTGGCGACGTGCACCATTTCATCTAAAGAGGGAGTGATGAGGCCGGATAACCCAATGATGTCGACATTCTGTTCTTTCGCGACTTTAAGGATCTGCTCGCATGGCACCATAACGCCGAGGTCAATGATTTCGTAGTTATTACACTGCAAAACGACGCCAACGATATTTTTGCCGATGTCGTGTACATCCCCTTTAACTGTGGCAAGAAGGATTTTGCCATTATTAGAACCTGCTTGCTTAAGCGCGTTGATGTAGGGCTCTAAATGCGCAACGGCTTGCTTCATAACGCGCGCCGATTTCACTACTTGCGGCAGGAACATTTTCCCTTCGCCAAAGAGGTCGCCGACCACGTTCATTCCATCCATGAGAGGCCCTTCGATCACATCCAATGGGCGAGTGGCATTTTGACGAGCTTCTTCCGTATCTTCAACAATATACTCGGTGATACCTTTGACCAACGCATGCTCTAAACGTTTTGCGACTGGCCATGAACGCCATTCAAGCGCACTGGCATCCTCTTCCTTACCGACACCTTTGTTCGCATATTCAGCCGCAATATCCAGTAAGCGTTCAGTGCCATCGCTGCGGCGATTGAGAATGATATCTTCGACTGCTTCACGCAGTTTCTCAGGCACGTTATCGTAAATCTCAAGCTGACCGGCATTGACGATACCCATGTCCATGCCGTTTTTAAAACAGTGATAAAGGAATACAGCATGGATCGCTTCACGCACATAGTTGTTACCGCGAAAAGAGAAAGAGACGTTGGAAACCCCGCCGGAAATCATCGCATAGGGTAAATTACGTTTGATATCAGCCACGGCTTCGATAAAGTCCACAGCATAATTATTATGCTCATCAATACCAGTCGCAACCGCGAAAATATTGGGATCAAAAATGATATCTTCAGCAGGGAAACCAACCTCATCAACCAAAATTCGATAAGCTTTGGTACAAATTTCAAGTTTTCGCTCACGGGTATCCGCTTGGCCTACTTCATCAAACGCCATCACGATCACAGCAGCACCATAGCGGCGAATGAGTTTAGCTTGTTCAACAAACTTCTCTTTTCCCTCCTTGAGGGAAATCGAGTTCACAATCCCTTTGCCTTGAATGCATTTGAGACCTGCTTCAATTACCTCCCACTTAGAAGAATCAACCATGATTGGTACTTTGGAAATATCCGGCTCAGAAGCGCATAAATTGAGAAAGCGGACCATGCAAGCTTGCGCATCCAACATCCCTTCATCCATATTGATATCGATGATTTGTGCACCGTTTTCGACCTGCTCTCGAGCAACATGCAGCGCCTCATCATATTGCTCATCTTTGATTAAACGCTTAAAACGCGCAGAACCAGTGACGTTAGTTCGCTCACCTACGTTGATGAATAAGCTCTCTTTGGTAATCGTCAGCGGCTCTAGACCGGATAGACGACAAGCCACTGGAATATCGGGTAACGCTCTTGGTTTCACACCTTCGACCACTTTTGCCATTTGTCTAATGTGCTCAGGAGTGGTTCCACAACAGCCACCAACAAGGTTCAAGAATCCTGCTCGCGCCCATTCCCCGATGTGCTGCGCCATCTCATCGGCTTCAAGATCATACTCACCGAATGCGTTAGGCAACCCCGCATTGGGATGAGCCGAGACATAACATTCGGAAATACGTGATAGCTCTTCAACGTATTGGCGCAATTCATCCGGACCGAGTGCACAGTTCAAACCAAATGAGATAGGCTCAACGTGTCGCAGTGCATTATAAAAGGCTTCGGTTGTTTGCCCAGAAAGCGTTCGACCAGAGGCATCGGTGATTGTCCCTGAGATCATCACGGGCAGTTTGTAACCCAACTCTTCAAACACACAATCCACCGCAAAGGCACAGGCTTTAGCATTTAAAGTATCGAAAATAGTTTCAATCAAAATTAAGTCGCTGCCGCCACGAATTAAAGCACGTGTTGATTCTGAGTAAGCTTCAACTAATTGCTCAAAGCTGATATTTCGAAAACCAGGGTCATTCACGTCAGGGGAGAGCGAGCAAGTGCGGTTTGTTGGCCCTAGCACTCCTGCTACATAACGAGGTTTCTCAGGCGTTTTCGCCGTCCATTCGTCAGCAGCTTCGCGTGCAAGTTTTGCAGCAGCGAAATTGATCTCATCGCTAATGGCTTGCATATCGTAGTCGGCCATTGCGATGCTCGTCGCGTTGAAGGTATTCGTCTCTAGGATATCAGCACCTGCTTCCAAGTAAGCACTATGAATTTCTTTGATTAACTGAGGCTGCGTCAAGACGAGAAGGTCATTATTTCCTTTCAGATCGCTTGGCCAATGGGCAAAGCGATCTCCGCGATAATCTTGCTCTTCCAATTTATAGCTCTGAATCATGGTGCCCATGCCACCATCAATCAATAATATTCTCTGTTGCAATTGAGCTTCAATTTGACTTCTAACTTCTCTTCCCACAGTACAGCCTCATTCCTTTTGGTTATTCGCTCATCCTATCATATAACCATTAGAAATCTAGACGTCTAAACTTCACTTTAATTATCGTTTGATACATCTGCAATCATGGCTAAAAAGTGTTTGCTATTTGTACATCATCCAAGGAGAATTTCATTCATATTTTGTTACACGACGAGAAAACAATGTCTGTCTATTACACTTTATGCTTCCTATCAGGAGCAGCAATGTTGATTGCCTTTCTAAACAGTAAGATAGGCAATATGCAAACCACTATCGCCATTACAGCAGGATCGATGATGTTGTCATTATTGATCTTAGTTGCAGGTCAAAATGATTGGTTTCATCTAACTCAAATAGCGACAGAAACCGTCAACAGTATTAACTTTGAAAATTTTCTGCTCAAAGGAATACTCGGTTTTCTACTTTTCGCTGGCGGCCTAGGCATCAAATTACCCAACCTAAAAGATCAGAAATGGGAAATCGCGGTTCTTGCACTAGGCGCAACGCTATTTTCAACCTTCTTCATCGGTTTTGGGCTATACGCCTTCTGTCAATTTATCGGTATTCACTTCGATCTCGTTTACTGTCTGCTATTTGGTGCACTCATATCACCAACAGACCCAATAGCCGTATTAGCTATTGTTAAAAAGTTAAATGCACCAAAACGTATTTCAACCCAAATCGAGGGAGAATCGCTCTTTAATGATGGTTTTGGTTTGGTTATCTTTGTCACCATTTTCACTATTGCATTTGGTACGGAAGCACCAACCATAGGTAGTGTAACTATGTTGTTTATTCAAGAGGCAATGGGGGGCATCCTGTATGGCCTAGCTCTTGGGCTATTATTCCACTACCTCATCAGCGCCACCGATGATCACTCAATGGAACTGCTTTTAACCATTGGTATACCGACTGCTGGCTATGTTTTTGCAGATGTTATTCATGTTTCCGGACCTTTAGCTATGGTTGTATCAGGGATAATGATCGGCAACTGGACACGCTTCATTGGCTTTTCAAAAGAAAGTGAAGAACACCTTGACCACTTTTGGGAATTGGTTGACGAATTTTTGAATGGTGTGCTCTTCCTACTTATCGGTATGTCGATGCTACTCTTCAAATTCCATGAAGAGGACTGGATATTGATGGCTTTCGCCATTCCTCTTGTCTTATCTGCTCGCTATCTAAGCGTTTTTTTCTCTTACATCGGCTTCAAGCGTTACCGCTCCTACAACCCATGGTCAATAAAGATACTAACTTGGGGAGGGCTACGAGGTGGGCTAGCACTAGCAATGGCACTTTCTATTCCATCCGGCATATTAGTTATCCCAGACAAGCTTATTGATGTAAAAGAGATAATCCTTGTTATGACATACGCTGTCGTGGTGTTCTCAATACTTATTCAAGGTTCAACAATTACCCCATTGATAGATAAAGCAAAACAAGCTGAAAAGTCGTCAATGTAGAAAGAAAACTGTCAGTAATGACTGATCAAATCAATTTTATCCCTAGCCGATGTTCTAAAACATCGGCTTTTGCTATCTTTACTTTGTTACTCCTCTCTCTATATCTACTGGAATACCAATTTAAAAAATATGATCTAATTAAGGCTGTTGAACTATGGTGAAATATCACTATGGATAGCTTTAAGCTGGCGACCCTATTCAAATGAAGGTTTGATGGCGCCTCTCCACACCCCAAAGAAAGTCATTCACGTACACAAATAATCACACAATAGCTTAGAGTCAGCTGAACAAGTTTGAACAAACAGGTTCAATGATTATTGAAGAAGGACGCCAAGTAAAACTACGGACTACTAAGCGAGCCCTAGCTAATCAGAGTGTTACGGATTACAAGGAGTGAATATGTAAGTATGCGTAGAATTGATTTTTAGAAGACGGCACTGAGAGTGATAAAAAATAAAATGCTATTTTGCTAAAACGAAAAAAGCCCTGCTATTACTAGCAGGGCTTCTTAATAAGTGGCGGAGCGGACGGGACTCGAACCCGCGACCCCCGGCGTGACAGGCCGGTATTCTAACCAACTGAACTACCGCTCCGCAGCGTGTCTGGTTAGACAATATTCAAAGCCTGGCGATGTCCTACTCTCACATGGGGAGACCCCACACTACCATCGGCGCTGTTGTGTTTCACTTCTGAGTTCGGCATGGAATCAGGTGGGTCCACAACGCTATGGTCGCCAAGCAAATTTCTTAATTCGGAAAGCTGCTTCGTTCTCATTCACACATTCAATGTTCTTCCATTGAGTCCACAAAACCCCTTCGGTGTTGTATGGTTAAGCCTCACGGGCAATTAGTATTGGTTAGCTCAACGCCTCGCAGCGCTTACACACCCAACCTATCAACGTTCTAGTCTCGAACAACCCTT